>JAIDUY010000495.1 GCA_029059965.1 Muribaculaceae bacterium | reverse complement strand
TTTAATGATAATCAGAGGATTATTCTGAAATTATTACTGACAGACCTGATTATCTTCGATTGGCTGAATAGTTACTCTTACTCTCGTCAGTCCGGATAGCTATCGGGCTTTGGTTTGTTCGGCAACCTCACCTCTGATTTTGAGCCTTATATCAAGTTCCTGTACGTGGAGCCAGACTTTTGTCCTTAGCTTCCTTCCGATTCTCCTCGCGGCAGACACCGTTGCCTCGGACTATGCACCTCCCGCTATCGGGGCGCGCTCGGGACTTCCACCCATTAGATTATGCCCATGTCGGGCGAACCTAAAACCGCAGAATACATTGATATTCTGCGGTTTAGTCTTGTTTGGACTTTTGTTGGCCGGAATCTGTCCGACCCGCTAAGTGGAGCTGGAGGGATTCGAACCCTCGTCCAAACGCGGAACTAATGAGCTTTCTACGTGCTTAGTTTCAAGTTGATTTTCGTGGGGTGGCAGGCCTGAAACTACCAAACACTCCCTTAGCCTCTAAGTTTTCGGGGACGGCGCGAGGCGGGCCGTTCCCTATTCCCGATATTCCTGCACCGCCTGATCGGTTAGTCTCGGAAAAAGGACAACCGGGCGATGTCTTGTCGCCGCAACTTTTGCAGCGATTAAGCTGATCTACTGTACTTCAATCAAGCAGCAAGAGCGTAGTTATTCTCGCCGTTTAGATCTGTTCGAAGCCTGATATTAAAGAGCATAGACCTCAAAGCTCTGCACGCTTACCCACCACTTCTGCACGCTGTCAAAACCGGTCAGCCCCGATGTGTGCGCATGCTTTCGCAGTGCGGAAAGTCTGCAAATATAGTCATATTCGCCGTAATGGCAAAACTCGGATTTAAAAATATAACAATATTTAACCACCGTCCCATTATCTGCAATATCTATTGCTGCCGCAGACACATTCTTTTGTGCTAAAAATTGACTGAACGGAAATAAATGAGTACTTTTGCACAAGAATTCAAGCCTTCAATGAAGACAAACAATCAAACACCGGTCAAGGCCGAACGTCCTTACCGCCTCGGTGTCGCCCTCAGTGGTGGCGGCGCCCGGGGTTTCGCCCATGCCGGAGCCCTGATGGCCATCGAAGAGGCCGGGCTCAAGCCCGACATCATCGCCGGTGTCAGCGCAGGCTCCGTCATCGCCGTCCTCTATGCCGGCGGTGTGCGCCCGCTGGAGATGGCGCAGATTTTCGCTAAGACGAACCTCCGCGACCTTATCGAGCTGAACTTCGGACAGGGTGGCATCTTCCGCATCGACCGCTTCAGGCGGCTGATTCTCAAAGCCATCGGCAACACCCACAAGCTCGAGGACCTCAACATCCCCACCTATATCGGCGTCACCGACCTCGACCACGGCTGCCCGGCCTACTTCAACACCGGCGAAATCGGGCCGCGCATGATTGCCTCCTGCTCCATCCCCATCGTATTCAAGCCCATAGTCATCGACGGCATACATTATGTCGACGGCGGCGTGCTGC
>JAIDUY010000494.1 GCA_029059965.1 Muribaculaceae bacterium | reverse complement strand
CTCATCTTCCGTGTCAATCCCGACAAGGTGAGCAGCTACCTGAACCGCATCTTCGAGAGCATCTTCATGCGCGACCTTGAAAACTGGAAGCGCGAGCCCTTCCGCAGCGCCTTCGTGGAGCAGTTCGAAATCTACGTTCGCCAGGCACGCCGCGACATCGACGCCCTTCCGCTTGCCGAGACGCGCGAGCAGAAGCAGCGCCTGGAGACCATCATCACGGCGCTTGCGCTTGAGATGCTGCTTGCCGACCGTGACGGTACCGGACGCACACGCTCGCTGTTCTACCGCTACGTGTCGCTGCTGCGCCCGCTGAACTCGGAGGCCCTGCTGTCGAAGAGCTTCATGTCGCTGATGGGCGTCGACATGCCCGACCGCCTCGAGTACAGTATGCTGCGCGAACCCATGATGATGATGACTCAGGCCACCGTGCTACCTCCGGGCGACCTCTTCGCACGTCTCAGCAATACCTATCACTACAGCAACGGCCTCGTCGACATCAGCATCAGCGACGGCGGTCTGAGCCTCGGGCGCACCGCCGACCGCGGCCTCCGCGAGCAGGGCATGACCGAGAAAGTCATCCCCGAGGGCCTGATGCCGTGGCTTCGACCGCAGATACGCCTCAACGGCATCCGCGGCCTCAGCGGTGCCAAGCTGCGCCGCCTCGCCGACCACAACGGCTGGTGGAAGGAAATCGAGAAAAGCCTATTCGACGATGCCGGACGCCGCAGCGAGCCCGTCGAGCTCCGCAAGGCCGTCAAGGGCGAGGAAGTGTGGATAAGCATAGACTCCGTGAGCGACATCTACGACAACGACCCGACCTTCAACTGCCGCATCCAGCACGAAGGCATAGTCGAGTCCGAAGGCCACATCAAGCGCTCGCAGATAGTGAACTACAACCTGCGCCAGCCCGGCGAGGCCTGCTACAAGGCTCCCAACGGCGCCACCCTCGGCTTCTACGCGCTCATCACCGACATCGACGAGAACGAGCACTACACCTTCAGCCTCATCAATCAGGTGAACGACTACATACATCGCGTGATGAACTACCAGGACGACTATCTTGCCGTCATCACGGGCGTCAACCCGCAGGGCTACAGCGGCATCAGCCGCGACGGCATCGGTCTCTACCTGCGCGACGAAAGCGACAGCGGGCAGACCTACGCTCCCGGCACCATCGTGCGCTTCCGCCTGCGCAGCGGCTCGACGCAGGGCAACATAGTGGGCTACATCACCTCGGTGAGCGATGACATACGCGACAACTTCGACAAGACGTCAGCCTTCGCCCGTCTGATGAACGGCATAGGCGAGCCCGATGAGAGCGGCGCTCCCGACGACACCCTCGTGCCGGACGACATCTACGATCTGCTGTCGGTAGACACCATACGCGAAATCATCGAGATCCTGCGCTTCGGCGCCATCGCCGAGAGCGACATCATCAAAGCCTACGACTATCTTTGCTTCGCGCGCCTGATGGCCAAGACTATAGGCGACGAGCACCTCGCCGGCAAGCTCGACACCCACGCCCAGCTGCTGAGCCAGCATCAGTTCTTCGCCACCAACAAGCGCATCGACGCCGAACCGCTCGAAAAACTGCGCTCCGCCGCCACCAGCGACCCGCTGCTGAGCATGATTTTCCACCGCGTCGAGATGGTGTCGTGGCTCGGTCAGCCCGGCCACAACGGCGATCTCTTCGCCACCGTCGGCGCCCCCGCCAGCGAACTCGAAGGCAGCCTTGCACGCATGGTGCTGTCGTACAACATGCTGCAGCCGCAGGCCGACGACAAGGACAACATCGCCGGAGCACTGCGCAACCGCATCATGGAGAAGCTGAACGTCAACAGCGAGACACGTCAGGGCAAGTACTACGGCTCCGAGTCGAAGTATCTGGAATTCAAGACTTCGCTCGTCTATCCCGCCGTCGCCCCCGGCAGCGAGATGCGCGAGGACCCCAAGGCGCAGCAGGAGCATATCATGAGCCGCATCGCCGGTATGCTCAACGCCAACGGCGGCCGCCTCTATCTGGGCGTCAACAACGACGGCTATGCCGTGGGCATGGCCGAGGACTTCCGCTACTACGAACGCCACAAGATGCGCATAGGCAACAAGCAGTACGACGTGCGCGACCTCGACAGCCTCTGTGTCTTCCTCGAGAACCTGATACACACCACCTTCGGGCCGACCGTGGCACGCAAGATAGAAGTCTCGGCCGACAACGAGTCGGACAAGGGCGTAGTGCTCATCAACATCACCGAGAGCCTGACGCCGGTCTTCCTGGACGGACACCTTTGGGTGCGCCAGAGCGGCCAGTCGACACGCGAGTACCACGGCGAGGCAGTCACCGAGTTCATCGCCGAGCGCGAGCAGCAGCGCATCGAGCGTCAGCACCTCGAGGCCATACACGCCGCAGAGGCCGCCGAAGCCGAGGCCGAATCTGCCGTCATGGAAGAAGCCGGCTCCACCTCCGCGAGCGAGCCTGAATCATCCCATACCCCCTCCGAGGAAGCCCCCGAATCCGGCATGGGCATAGCCACCAGCATGTGGCGCCCCAACGTGCTTCACAACTACGAGGAGGGCTACAACGAACCCGACGGTTACCTCTACTTCATGGGCGACAACGAGCTGATGTACAGCACGACCGACCTCTACTGCGAGAGCGAGCCCGAGTGCCGCCTCGCACTTGTGGTTCCCCACGAGCTCCGCGACGGCTATCTGATACTCGGCTACGAGAACGAGCGCGCCGTGCGCGTGCCGCTTAGCGAAATCATAGGCCGCGGCGACAACAACCCGCTGACCTACAACAGCGACTACCGCCTGCTCTTCGCCGCCCTGGCCGCCAAGGACGACCTGCTTCTGAACCTCGTCACCGACAACGGCGCCAGCCTTTGGCGCCGCGCCGTCAGCGTCGGCCAGATGGACAACGGCCATGTCAACAACGTTCCTCGCCGTCTCTACGACATCCCCGCCAGCTCGACCGCGGGCTGGGAGATTGCCGATTCGAGCGTTCGCGACAACTTCGGCGGGTGCATGAACGACCGCCTGAGCAACCGCCGCCTCGGCGAGCCCATGCGAGTGCGCGTCGGCGACGACCGCTATGAACAGAAACTGCGCGAGCTTGCCGAGAGCTGCCGCCCTGCCCTGTGATGCCGATGGAACCGCTTTTCGCAATCATAACCCCAACCTACAGAGCCGCCCACACCATAGAGCGCACCCTCGACAGCGTCGACAGCCAGAGCTTCACCGACTATGAGCACATCGTTGTCGACGGCGCCGGAGGCGACGCCACACTCGAGCTCGTGGCCTCGCGCCCCAATCCGCGCCGCCGCGTGATGAGCGAACCCGACCGCGGCCTATACGACGCCATGAACAAAGGCATAGGCGCCACTACAGGCCGCTACCTCATTTTCCTCAATGCAGGCGACAAATTCCACGGCCCCGACACGCTCGAGCGCATAGCCCGCGCCATAGCCGACAACGACAGCCCCGGCATCGTCTACGGCCAGACCGTCATCGTCGACGACGAGGGCGGCAATCCGCGCCCGCGCCATCTGACGGCGCCCGATACGCTGACGCTGAAATCGTTTGCCGACGGCATGCTGGTGTGCCACCAGGCCTTTGTCGCCCTTCGCCGCATAGCAGGCTTCTACGACTTGCGCTACCGCTTCTCGGCCGACTACGAGTGGTGCGTGCGCTGCCTCCAGCACTCGCGCAGGAACATCGGCCTGACACACGGTGAGCCGCTTGTCGACTACCTCGACGGCGGCCTGACGACCAAGAACCGCTTCCGCTCGCTGCGCGAACGCTTCGCCATCATGAGCTATTACTACGGGTTCTTCCCGACTGTGATGCGCCATTTCCGGTTCGCCGTGCGCGCGCTGAGGCGCAAATTCAACAAATGAAGGATGTCCGAAAGAACATGAAAGAAGCCAACAGACTGATATTCAATACATCGTTTTTCGCCGAGGCCGCGATAGAGAAAGAATTCCTCGCCTTCCTGACCGAGGAATACATACCCGCCGCCGAGGGCGGCGGCATGAGCCTTGTCCACCTCAGCTCCATTCGCAGCAGCGAAGCCGACGAGGCCGGAGCGCGTGCCTATGCCGTGCAGCTCGCCTGCCGCGACGAGCAGGAGCTCGACCGCTTCCGTGGCCGCGTGATGGAACCCATGCTCGCCACGGTGAAGAGCCGCTGGGGCATGGGCGTGATGCACTTCAGCACACTCATGGACGCCATAGCCTATGGAACAGCCGACTGACAGTCGCGTCCGCGAGCTCGAGCGCGTCATAATCGGCATAGACCCCGGCACCAACGTGATGGGCTATGCCATCCTTGGTGTCAGCTGCCGCAAGCCGCAGATGATAGCCATGGGCGTGATAGAGCTCGGCAAGCTCGGCGACCACTATCTCCGCCTGGGCCGCATCTTCGATCGTGTGACCATGCTCGTGGAGCAGTACTGCCCCGACGAGATGGCAATCGAGGCACCATTTTTCGGCAAGAATGTGCAGAGTATGCTCAAGTTAGGGCGCGCCCAGGGCGTCGCCATGGCCGCAGCCATTTCGCGCCAGGTTCCCATCACCGAGTACGAGCCCCGCAAAATCAAGCAGGCCATCACCGGCAACGGCGCCGCCTCGAAGGAGCAGGTGCGCGAGATGCTCCGCCGTATACTCGGTATCAGCCCCGAGCAGATGCACCCTCAGTTGGACAGTACCGACGCCCTCGGCGCCGCCCTGTGCCACTACTACGAGAGCAGCCGCCCGCAGGTAGCCAAGGGGCCGAAGTCGTGGAAGGACTACATAGCCAGGAATCCCGGCAAGGTGCGGGGCCTCTGAGTAAACCTGCCGCCACCGTCGCGCGTTCAATTCATACCTACCAAGAACAGAAATCATGAAAGAGAAACTGACCATAGCCCTGGTGGCACATGACAACCGCAAGGCCGACATGGTGGCCTGGGCACGCTACAATGCAAAGTATCTGTCGCAGCATCACATCGTATGCACGGGCACGACCGGCAGCCTGATACGCAAAGCCTTCGAGGACGACGGCGTGCAGGCCGACATCAGCTGCATGAACTCCGGCCCTATGGGCGGCGACGCCGAGATAGCCGCTATGGTCGTGCGGCACGAGATAGACCTCGCCGTTTTCCTTATCGACGACCTGAACGCGCAGCCCCACGAGGCCGACATACAGATGCTTCTGCGCCAGTGCCGTCTGCACAACATCCCCATCGCCTGCAACCGCGCCAGTGCCGACCTGATGATTTCGAGCACGCTGTGGACCGATCCCAGCTACGTGCCCGCCCCCCAGAGCTACGTCAAGTTCGAGCGCAACCCGTCGCAACAATAAGCAAAGCCAAACAATGGAAAAAGAACAGAAGCGTATAGCGGAGCTGCGTCGCGAGCTGCACCGCCACAACCATAACTACTACGTACTGAATGCTCCCGAGATTTCGGACATGGAGTTCGACTTCCTTATGCAGGAGCTTCAGGAACTCGAGGCACGCCACCCCGAAGCCTACGACCCCAACTCGCCCACGCAGCGCGTCGGGTCGGACCTCAGCAAGGGCTTCCGCCAGGTGGACCACATCTACCCGATGCTGTCGCTGGCGAACACCTACTCCATAGACGACGTCGACGCCTGGTTCCGCCGCATCGACGAGGCGCTGTACGGACAGCAGTTCAGCATCGTCGGCGAGCTTAAGTTCGACGGCACGGGCATTTCGCTCATCTACGAGCACGGACGGCTTGTGCGCGCCGTGACACGCGGCGACGGCACACACGGCGACGACGTGACCGCCAACGTGCGCACCATCCGCAGCATACCCCTTGAGCTTCAGGGCGACGACTACCC
>JAIDUY010000493.1 GCA_029059965.1 Muribaculaceae bacterium | reverse complement strand
ATCTACAATCAAGCAAAACGCTGAAAATGAACATCGACAATCTCAAATCCCAGATGCGCAAAGGCATGCTCGAGTTCTGCGTGTTGCTGCTGCTGCGGCGAGGCGACGCCTATGCCTCCGAAATCATCGCAAAGATGAAGGAAGCCCATCTAATCGTGATGGAAGGCACCCTCTACCCGCTGCTGACGCGACTCAAGAACGACGGTCTGCTGGCCTACCGCTGGGAGGAATCGCCTTCGGGCCCTCCGCGCAAGTACTACTGCCTGACGCCCCTCGGACTGTCCTCGCTCGAGCAGCTCCACCAGTCCTGGGCCGAAATATCGCACACGGTCGAACTCCTTCTGTCACTCCAGACCACACCACCTCCCATACCACTTGAACAATGAAACGTACATTCACAGCAAATATAGACGGCCAGATCTTCCACATCGACGAAGACGCCTACAACCTCCTCCAGAACTACCTCGAGCAGCTGCGTCAGGCTTTCAGCAGCCCCGACAGCAATGAAATCGTCACCGACATCGAGAGCCGCATCCGCGAGCACTTCGACGAGCGCATCTCAGCCGGAGCCAGTGTAATCGTCCTTGCCGACGTCAGCAACGTAATCACCACCATGGGACGTCCTGAGGACATCAGCGGCGAGCAGTCCGAAGATGGTGCCGAAGCCGCAGGCTCCCGTCCGATTCAGAACTATGCCAAGCCCGCCCGCAAGCGCATCTACCGCAACATGCAGAACAAGGTCTTCGGCGGTATCGTCGGCGGTCTGGCCACATACCTTGGCTGGAACGCCAACATCATGCGAATACTGCTCGTCGTGGCAGCCGTAGCCACCGAGTTCTGGCCCCTGTTCATCCTCTATATGCTTGCGTGGATGATTATTCCCGCGGCAGTGACCCCCGAGCAGATACTGCGCATGAACGGCGAGCCCGTCAACGTCGAGACTATGGGGCAGGCCGTGATTGCCGACTCGCAGCCCGACGGCGACAACTTCTGGGGCACGCTATTCGGCATAATCGGCAAGGCCATCATGGGCATCGTCGGAACCTTGATGGGCATCGCGGCCATAGCGTCGCTGCTGTTCTTCCTCGTCCTCCTCGCCGGAACCATAGCCTACATAGCCTTCGACAACGCCTCGGTGCTCATCGGCCTCGACTTCTTCGACGGACAGCTGACACTGATGTGGGCAGTCAGCGCCCTTGTGTGGAGCCTGCTGTGCCTCATCGTCTGCGGCTCGCTGACATGGCTCGCCGCCTGTGTCGTCTTCCGCGCCCCCGGCGCCTCACGTCTGACCATAGTAACACTTATCATCATGAGCATCATCCTTTTCGTGACCGGTGTCGTCCTGACGGCAACCTGCACCACAGCAATCTGACAGTTCTCCTCTCCCCCCCATAACGCAGACAGCCCGCGGAACCGGTTCCGCGGGCTGTCTGTGTTGTGTGTGAAAGGGGTGTAGTGTCAAATATACACAAAGCCGAG
>JAIDUY010000492.1 GCA_029059965.1 Muribaculaceae bacterium | reverse complement strand
GGTACGGCTTTGGCCGCTTTTCTTATTTGTGCTGGTGCTCGTATTTGAGAGTCATCGAGGGCTGGTCGCACACTTCGGCGGGACCGAAGTACTGGATGGGGCCGGGATAGATGTAGCAGGTGTTGTGTGCCCAGGTGTCGCGGTGGTTTGCGAAGTTGCGGAAAGGAGCACCGTCGAGGCGTACGAGAGCCTTCTGGATAACGGGCTTGTCTTCGGCGTTGCGGCGTTCGATGTTCATCATCATGGTGATGGGTATACCGCCGGGAATCCACTGTACGGCAGGCTTCACAAGATTGCGGACAGCCGACATGTAGCCGGTGACGCCGGCGTTGATGAGGGCGGCGGCGTTGAAGCCGAGGGAGTAGCAGTAGTCTGCGTCGAAGTTGGAGGGATCGGCGCAACGGCCTTCGTAGCCGAAGAAGTGGTGCAGGGGCGAGAACTTGCCGTGTGCGGCGGCGAAAGCTTCGTCATTGGCAAGGTAGTCTGCCACAAGACCGCTGAGGAGTTTCTCGGTCTCGATGAGGGAAACCTGAACGTTGCCGTGGGGGTCGCGGTCGAGCATGAGCTGCTTGGCTACGCTTTCGGGGAGCTTCTTGAGCGCTGCCACGTTAGATGCGTCGAGGTTGCCGAGGATGAACTCGGTGAGCTGCTCGTTGTTCATCTGGGCGACTTTGTCCTTGTTGGCGCCGAGGAGTTCGTTGAGTTCGCGGATTAGTTTCTTATATTCGGGGATGAACTCGATGAGGCCTTCGGGGATGAGGATTGTGCCGAAGTTGTTGCCGTCGGCGGCACGTGAGGTGACGATGTCGGCAATGTACTTCACAATCTGGTCGAGGCTCATGTTCTTCTGCTCGATTTCTTCGGAGATGAGGCAGATGTTGGGCTGGGTCTGCAGTGCGCACTCAAGTGCGATGTGGCTTGCGGAACGGCCCATGAGCTTGATGAAGTGCCAGTATTTCTTTGCGGAGTTGCAGTCGCGCTGGATGTTGCCGATGACTTCGGAGTAGACCTTGGTTGCGGTGTCGAAGCCGAAGCTGGTTTCGATCTGGGCGTTCTTGAGGTCGCCGTCGATGGTCTTGGGGCAACCGATTACCTGTACGCCTGCGTTGTTTGCCTTGTAGTACTCGGCCAGGATGGCTGCATTGGTATTGGAGTCGTCGCCACCGATGATTACGAGGGCGGTGATGCCGAGCTCGCGGAGGATTTCAAGACCTTTGTCGAACTGTTCCTTCTTTTCGAGCTTGGTACGGCCGGAGCCGATGATGTCGAAGCCGCCGGTATTGCGGTATTCGTCGATGATGGGGGCGGTGAGCTCGATGTACTTGTGCTCTACCAGGCCCGAGGGACCCATCAGGAAGCCGAAGAGTCGGGAGTCGCGGTGTATTTTCTTGATACCGTCGAAGATACCACTGATTACATTGTGGCCGCCGGGGGCCTGACCGCCGGACAGAATCACGCCCACGTTGAGGGGTTTGCCGGGAGCGGGACTGGGGTTCTTTTCAAAGTGGATTTCCGGAAGACCGTAAGTGTTGGGGAACAGCTGTCGGATTGCGTCCTGGTCGGCAACCGATTCTGTAGCGTGTCCCTCCACAACCTTTACGGGTGCTGTGAGCACGATGGGCAGTTTGGGCTGATAAGTGGCACGGGCTTTTTGTAAAGCACTTTTTTTCATGTGACAGTATCTTGGTTGAGTTAGTGTTTATTCTGTGACGCAAAGTTCGCAAAAAAGATTGAAATTGCCATTAATAGAATGTGAATAAGTGTTTACGGGGCTTGCGGGCGGCGGCAGGCACAAAAAGCAGCGCCCCTTCCGGGCGGAGGGAGCGCTGCTGTGTGTCTGCGTAGTCGGCTTGCGGAGCCGCTTGCGCTTATTTCTCGGGAAGAGGTTTCATCT
>JAIDUY010000491.1 GCA_029059965.1 Muribaculaceae bacterium | reverse complement strand
GCAATTATGACAGCAGCACCACCGCCGGGAGCGAGGTTCAGTGGCAACACCGTGCGAGAGTCGACATCCATTTCATGGATATCCATGTCGTAGGGATTGGTGCGGTAGTCGGCGTTTTCGCCATCGCAGAATATCCTCGCGGTATATGTTGCTCCTTCATCGAGGAAATCGAGGGGAACGTCCATGTTGCAGTTGTTTGCTCCGGTTATGGCGCCGATGTACCAGCTGTCGGAGTTGCGGTCGCGGCGTGCTATGGCGAGGTATTCGCCGATTTTGGCCTGCGGCACTACTGTTTTGCTCCAGTTAGTGGGGCATGTGGTGATAAATTCCATGCCGGGCTGGTCTACGTAGTTTTCGATAATGTCGGCGCTCATCTGCAGGGGGCTGTAAAGCACTACGCTCAATGCGAGTTCCTTGGCGGTGGTGTGCATGGGGCGGGTGCCGGGCACTACCTCGTAGTTGTATTTGAGGACGCCGGGGGTATAGTCCATCGGACCTGCCAGTCCGCGTGTGAAGGGCAGGATAACGGTATGCTCGGTGGGGTTGCCTCCTTCGGGGCACCATGCGTTGTATTCCTGTCCGCGCACGCCTTCCTGGGTCATCAGGTTGGGATATGTTCTCTGCAGGCCGGTGGGCATGACCGGTTCGTGGTTGTCAATCATTATGTGATTGCGTGCGGCGGTTTCGATAACCTTGCGGTAATGGCGCACGGCATATTGGGAGCCGTGGAGTTCCTTGCCGTCCATCAGGCGGTTGACGTAGCCTGTCTTGACGGCATTGATGCCCAGTCTGTTGTAGAGGGCGAATGCGCTGTCGAGCTGGGTCTCGTAGTGTGCGGCGGCTCCGCCGGTCTCGTTGTGGCCGATAAGGCGCACACCTTTTTCGGCGGCATAGCGGCACACTTCCTCGAGGTCGAAGTCGGGATATGGTTCCAGGAAGTCGAAACAAGTGCCGTCGGCGCTCCAGTCGTGTTCCCAACCTTTGTTCCAACCTTCCACCAGTACGCCGGAGTATCCGTTAGCAGCGGCAAAGTCTATGTATCGTTTGGTATTTTCGGTGGTGGCGCCGTGCCTGTCGCCGATGTCCCAGGTATTTTCGCGGCGGTGCATCCCCCACCATATGCCGATGTACCGTCCCGGTTCTATCCACGAAATATCGTCAATGACACACGGTTCGTTGAGGTTGAGCATCATACGCGAGAGCAGCAGATCGGCGGCCGAGTTGCCTATCATTATAGTACGCCAAGGTGATTTTAGCGAGCCGTGGGCAAATACCTTTTCGCCTGTCGACCATGGAGTGAGATAAGAACGCAGACAGGTTCCGTTCTCCGCCGTAAGATTGAGCGAGGCGTAGTCGGTAAGAGCCGCTTCGTGGATGCTTAGGTAAAGGCTATCGGTGACTTTCATTGTCAGGGGAGTGCATACGGTGTCGAGCACCGACACGGGCGATGCCTTATAAATTCCTTCGTAATATTCGGTATCGTAGGGAATTGACCATGCCACGGCCTCCTCGGCGAGGTTGAAACGAGTATTTTCGTCCATGAGCACAAGAGACTCTACGCCGTCTTGGGCAGGGATAATATATCTAAAGCCTACGCCGTCGTCGAAAACGCGGAATTCAATGTCGAAAAGTCGGCTGAGCGAGTCCGTCTCACGAAAATGGAGGGTTAAGGCATTGTAGTTGTTCCTTACCGTGGACTCTTCGCCCCAAGGCTGTTCCCAAGTTTGGTCGAACGACGATATTTCACTGCCGAGCAGCTCGCTGTTCGCGCCGAGAATGCCGTCGTGAAACTCAAGACTGACAAACGACGAGTCGATCACGGTTCGGCCATCGACACTCACTAAATAGTACGGACGACCTGCGTCGACGCCGACGGTCACGACATTTCGGCCGTTTGGCGACACAGCCGTACTCGCCGAGGCCTTTACGCAGCTCTGCAGCGGATTGAACGCCAGCATTGCCGCAAGCGCTGTGAGCGCTATTAAAATTATTATGATTTTATTACGCATATTTGTGATATATAATTAGTTGTATCTGTCCGAAGACAGCGGTGGATGTTAAACAAGAGATCGCCGCATGGCCACTTGCGGCTTTTGTTCAGTCGACCACCGATTTAATTTCCATGATAAGCCGTTCAAAGTCCTCGCTTGAAACGATGCTTCGTTTCTTAGCCCTGGATTTGTAGGTGTTGACTGTGCTTGGTGTATAGTTCAAAAAAGTGGCTATATCGTTGCTGTCGTGAATGCCGAGACGCACCAAGGCGAAAATTCTCATCTCTGACGAGAGAGTTCCTTCGGGCACGTCGGCCATGCCGGGGTCGTCGGGAGGAAACAAAGCACGGTACTCGGAGATAAAGGTGGGAAAGAGACGTTTAAAAATCCGGTCGAACTGAGCCTGGATATTCTCTTTTTCCTTACGTAGGTCGCTTTTGCGGAGGTGGGCGCGCAGATCGTCGTACTGACGGGCGGCAAGCTTACGGTCCACAAATTTGTATAGTTCCTCTATCTTACGGATATACTGTGAGTTGAGCTTAAAGCCATATCCTATGTACTCTTCCTTGATCCGCATGCTTTCCTCGAGCTTCCGGTTAGCCTCGGTGAGCTGGCTGTTGGTGTCTTGAATCACGGTGTTGCGGTCGCGTACCAGAGCCTGCGATGCCTTGAGGCTCTTGTTGAGCTTGACAATTACCGCCATCAGGAAAATGAGCAGAATGACCAGCACCGTGAGGCCGGCTACCAGATACTCGAGGTTGCGTTTGCTCGAGTTCAGCGAGTCGTAGCGCTTGGAGGCTATGATGGTGTTGAGCGCATTGATTTCCGACTGTCGGTGCTTGGAGTTGAAGAACTGTGCGTCTTCGAGCGCCAGCTGGATGTAGCGGCGGGCAAGCTCGATATTTCCTCTTTCGCTCATATACCGCGCAAGAGAGGCTTTTGCCGTAGTCTCGCGTTTTGCCGACTCTACATCGAGCTTAGCCGAATTGGCCTTGTAGTAGATTGCCGACAGAGAGTCGTTTGCCTCGATGTACAGGTCGCCCAGCACGGAGCTTATCATTGCCTTCTCGCCCTTATCGACGTCGTTGCGGTTGAGGAGGTCATGAAAAGTGCTGATTTTCTGGTCGAGAGTCATAGTGGACATGGTCATGAATATGCTGGCATAGGTAGCCATGTAGGA
>JAIDUY010000490.1 GCA_029059965.1 Muribaculaceae bacterium | reverse complement strand
ATTAACGGCATAACTGAAATAAATGAGACAGCTAAAAATCACCAAATCGATTACGAACCGCGAAAGCGCCTCGTTGGACAAATACCTGCAGGAAATAGGCCGCGAGGAACTCATCTCGGTAGAAGAGGAGGTCGAGCTGGCGCAGCGCATCCGTCAGGGCGACCAACGCGCACTCGACAAGCTCACCCGCGCCAACCTCCGCTTCGTTGTGTCCGTTGCCAAGCAGTACCAGAACCAGGGTCTTTCGCTTCCCGACCTTATCAACGAGGGCAACCTCGGCCTGATCAAGGCCGCCAAGAAGTTCGACGAGACCCGCGGCTTCAAATTCATCTCCTACGCCGTGTGGTGGATTCGTCAGTCCATCCTCCAGGCACTGGCCGAGCAGAGCCGCATCGTGCGTCTGCCGCTCAACCAGGTCGGATCGCTCAACAAAATCGGCAAAGCACTCAGCAAGTTCGAGCAGGAAAACGAACGCCGTCCCTCGCCCGAGGAACTGGCGGAAACCCTCGAAGTCCCCGTGGAAAAAATTGCCGACACGCTTAAAGTCTCCGGCCGCCACATCTCGGTTGACGCTCCTTTCGTCGAAGGCGAGGACAACAGCCTTCTCGACGTGCTCACCAACGACGACAGCCCCATGGCTGACGCCTCCCTGACACAGGAGTCGCTGTCGAACGAAGTGGAACGCGCCCTTCGCCAGCTCCACGACCGCGAGCGCGAAATCCTCAAGATGTTCTTCGGCATCGGATGTCAGGAGATGACCCTCGAGGAAATCGGCGCCAAGTTCGACCTCACACGCGAGCGTGTGCGCCAGATTAAGGAGAAGGCCATCCGCCGCCTCAAGGGCCAGAAGAGCCGACTGCTCAAGAGCTATCTCGGTCAGTAATCGAACCGAAACATCGCTGCACACTTTTATCGCCATCGGGACTCCCGGTGGCGATTTTTTATGCCACTCCTCCCGCCTCGAAAGCAGCGACGGCGGCACTGCCGGAGCAGAGCCGCCGTCGGGCGTATGCGGAAGAGACTGAATTACTTCACGCGCTCCATGTAGGAGCCGTCGCGGGTGTCGACGCGAACCTTGTCGCCGATGTTGCAGAACAAGGGCACACGGATTTCGGCACCGGTCTCGAGGGTTGCGGGCTTGAGGGTATTGGTGGCAGTGTCACCCTTGATGCCGGGTTCGGTGTAGGTGATTTCGAGCACGGTCTTGACGGGCATTTCTGCGTAGAGCACGGTCTCGGTGGTGGCGTCGGTAACGACTTCCACGGTGTCGCCTTCCTTCATGAAGGGAGCGCCGGTGACGAGTTCCTTGTTGATGGGAATCTGCTCGAAGGTCTCGTTGTTCATGAAGATGTCGTCGCCGCCCTCGCTGTAGAGGAACTGGTAGGGACGACGTTCCACACGCACGTCTTCGAGCTTCTCGCCGATGTTGAAGCGACGTTCGAGCACGCGGCCGTCTACGACGTCCTTGAGGGTGGTGCGCATGAAGGTGTTGCCTTTGCCGGGCTTGACGTGGAGGAAGCCCACGCAGAAGTAGAGACGGCCGTCCATGCGGATGCAGGTGCCGTTCTTGATGTCTTGAGCGTTAATCATATTGAGATGAGATGTTTAAGTGCTATTTTTGAGGGTGCGTGCTTCTAACGCGCTGCAAAGATACGAATTTTTTGTCCTTTCTACAAGTTTTGATTCCGGATGTTGCGGGGATGGTGGGCCTGTTGATATGTAGGAGATATTATGCAGCCACGAATGGATAACGTTCATAGATATATTCGTAGAGTTTCTCCGAGTATGGCTCAATCTCGCTGATGTCGTACGACTCCGGGAGCTCCTGATAAAGAGTATCGTGGATAAGCTGACCGATGATAGCGGTGGTGGTGTCTTTCTCGCGCCAGTTGTGAAGTGTGGCGATGCGGTTCTTCACCATTACGAGAAGGTCAACCGACACTTTCTTCAGTTTATCAATATCTGACTTAGATATGTTCTCCTTGAAAAGGAGGTCATATATAGTCAGTTGTTCATCGTCGGTGAAACCCTCGCGCACAAATCTCTTTTCCTCCCGGTCAAGGGATTTGGAGAGGTCTATAAGAGCCATAAAGGTCTTTTCGATTGATGCTCGGTCTTGCTCGGCATTGTATTCCTGAATAATCCGCTGATATTCTTCGTAGAAGTTAATGCGTTTGGGATTATTCTGAAGCATTGCCTCGATGCGTTGCTTGATAAGCTCGTCGATGTCCTTAAGCACGAGGTTCTGATGCTTCATCTTCGCAAATTCCTTGCGGAGAAGGTCAAAGTCAATTTTGCTGATGTCAAACTGACGGGAGCCCGTAAGGTTTCCGTCGGGCTTCGTACCGACTTCATCACAGATGATGTTGTGGATTGCCACCGACAAATCGGTGATGTCGGCATTCTTACGCTTGGCCTGCAACTGGCCGTAGATGGCGATGATGGCGTTCTTGTCAGCGATGATTGCCGGGTCGGTAATATCGTCGCGAGTTATGAATTTCATCAATCGCTTGATTGTGCCGCCGTAGGTGCAATAAGTCTTACGAACCTCGGAGGTGGAACACATAAGGTTGGCTGCGTCTTTAAGCACTGCCATCTTAGTGAAATCCGTGGCATTGACAAGGGTCTCAAGGTCGAAGCCATGTTGCTTCAGGAAAGCCTTGGCACCTGTAATGGCTTCGAGAAGGTGGCGTATCAATTCGTTCTTGTCAACGGTTACATCTCCGCCGCCATCTCCTTCACCTCCGGAAGTGGTATAATCGGCGAGTGCCTTGCGAAGCGATTTGACGATGCCTATATAGTCGATGATAAGACCGTTAGGCTTGCCGTCGCAAACACGGTTTGCGCGGGCGATGGTCTGCATCAGCGTATGGGCTTTCAATGGCTTGTCTATGTAAAGGCAGGAAAGCGATTTAACATCAAAGCCGGTAAGCCACATGGCGCAGACAAAGACTATCCGCAGAGGGTTCTCACGGTCTTTATATTCTTTGTCAAGCTCTCGGGTTTCCATCTTCTCGCGATGAGACCTGATGTCTTTACCCCACTTCTGGAAGTAAGCGATTTCGTTCTGCTCCTGCGAAATGACAACGGCCATTTCTGTCTCGCGCATCCATTTCAGCTTTCGGTTCAGTTCAAGAACTTCTTGCTGATTGGCGTTGTGGCTGATTTCCTGTTCGAGATTGGCGATAGCCTCTTGCCAATACTCCTGAACATAGTCGTACATCATCACACAAGCGATACGGCTGAGGCATACCATCATGGCTTTGCCACTCGTCCATAGGTCGGTGTAATGCTGTACAAAATCGCGCGCAATCATACGCAGACGCTTCTCAGAAAGAAGCAGGTGAATTTCCTTTGCAAATTCACGCTCGACCTTTTCTTCTTGCGAAGGGTCGAGGTCTGCATCCTGTATGGCTGCGAGGATTTTGGCATTTATAGCATCACTCTGTAACTCTTTCAGTTTCTCGCCGCGATTTTCATAGAATAACGGCACAGTGTCATGATCATCTACGGCTCTCTTGAAGTCGTAGATAGAAATATAGTCGCCGAAAGTGCGGGTCGTGATATTATCGTC
>JAIDUY010000049.1 GCA_029059965.1 Muribaculaceae bacterium | reverse complement strand
GCGGCCTACAACGTCGGCATCGCCCACATCTACGACGCTATACGTCTGGCCGAAAAATACGGCCTCGACCCTCAGAAATGGGACGGCAATGTCAGCGAGGCCATCCTGATGAAGATGAACCCCAAGTACTACAACGACCCCGTCGTCCGCTACGGCTACTGCCGAGGCACCGAAACCGTGGCCTACGTCAAGGGCATCACCAACTTCTACGAACACGCCCGGCGCGAAATCAGCGCATGAGCGAATCCACCGACAATAACTCACATAATTTACATTCACCATAATTTACATCCATCACACTATGAGAAAATCCATCCTCCGCGCAGCCGTAGTAGCTCTGCTCTGCGCCTCGATCATGGGAACATCGTGCATCGGCAGCTTCTCGCTGTCCAACCGCCTGCTGAGCTGGAACAAGACCGTAGGCAACAAGTTCCTCAACGAACTCGTGTTCTTCGCATTCTGGATTCTTCCGGTCTACGAAGTGACCTGCCTCGCTGACGTCCTGGTGCTCAACAGCATCGAATTCTGGAGCGGACGCAACCCCATGGGCGACACCGCCTCCGAAAAAATCGTCGAAGGCTCCAACGGCGACCGCTTCCTCGTGCGCGGCGACGCTCAGGGCTACGACATCCGCAACCTCGAAACCGACATGAGCATGCGCCTCGACTACGACGACGAGGACATGAGCTGGAACATCGAATACGAAGGCCAGCGCACCACCCTGTTCACCTTCGTCGACGACACCCACGTACGCGTTCCCGTCGACGGCGGCAACGACTGGCAGACCGTCGAGCTGTCGCAGGCCGGCCTCTACGCCTACCGCGCCATCGCCAGCCCCAGCGTCTACGCAGCCCGCTGACAAAGCCCCGCTACCGACACAAAGAAAGCCGGCAGCGCCACTCCCCATCGGGACGGCACTGCCGGCTTGATTCATTTTGCCCGCCGCTCTACTTGGTGATGATTTCCTTGAAAGTGCGGAAGATGAGAGCGATGTCGGTGGCGAGGCTGGCGCGTTCGACGTACTCGAGGTCGATTGCCAGCTTGTCGGGCATCACCTGCTCGATGTAGGCGCGCTCGGGGTCGGAGGCGGCAGCGAGGATGTCGTTCTCGTTGCGGTAGCGTATCGAGGCCAGCGACGTTATGCCCGGGCGGACGTCGAGCACGCGCATCTGCTCGGGAGTGTACATGTCCACATAGCGGCGCACTTCGGGACGTGGTCCCACAAGGCTCATGTCGCCGACGAAGACATTGATGAGCTGCGGAAATTCGTCGAGCTTGTACTTGCGGATATAGAAGCCCGAACGGGTTACGCGAGGGTCGCGGCCACCGACGGTGATGAGTCCGAGTTTGTCGGAATCAGGCCGCATGGAGCGGAACTTGAACAGACGGAAATCGCGGTTGTGCCGCCCGACGCGGGTCTGGCGGTAGAATACCGGCCCGCGTGAGTCGGCCTTTATCCACACGGCCAGGACAAGAAAAAGTGGGCTCAGGGCCACGAGGCCGAGACCGCTGGCCACGATGTCGAACAGGCGTTTCAAAGGTGCGAGATTATGTCGGTGAAGTTGGACAGGATGTAGTCGACGTCCTCGTCGCTGAGGCGTGTGTGCAAGGGCAGGGTCACCTCGTTGGCATACTGCGCGTAGGCATTGGGGAAGTCGGCGATGTCGTAGCCGAGCGCCTTGTAGGCGGTCATCATGGGCAGCGGCTTGTAGTGCACGTTGGTGGCGATGCCACGCTCGGCCATCTTTACGATTACCTCGTTGCGCTGTTCCACGCTCGCGCCCTTGATGCGCACAAGGTACAGATGTCCGCTCGAGCAGTGGTCGTTGCCATAGTGGGGAAGCACCTCGACACCGTAAGGTTCGAGAGCCCCATTATAGCGCTCGATAAGCTGACGGCGGCGGCGCAGCATCTCGGGATAGCGCTTTAGCTGCGCCAGTCCGATACCGGCCATGATGTCGGTCATATTGCACTTGTACCACGTCCCGATGATGTCGTACTCCCAGCCGCCGAGTTTGGTCTTGGCCAGCGCATCCTTGTTCTGGCCGTGGAGCGACAGAAGCTGCAGCTGCTTGTAGACGGCGTCGTTGTCGACTCCTGGATGGTTGCGCCATGTCAGAGCACCGCCCTCGGCAGTCGTCAGGTTCTTCACGGCATGGAAAGAGAACGAAGTGAAGTCGGCAATCTCGCCGCACATCTTTCCGTGCCACATCGCCCCGAAAGCATGTGCTGCATCGGCAATGACGATGCAGCGGCCATAGGCACGCTGAATATCGTTTGCAGGTCGGAAAAGATGCTTTTTGGCTTCGACAGCCTCGAACACGCGGTCGTAGTCGGCCACGATGCCGGCAAGGTCGACAGGCATGACGACCTTCGTACGCTCGGTGATGGCATCGGCGAGACGGTCATAGTCCATCTCGAACGAACCCGGCGCACAGTCCACCATCACGGGACGGGCACCAACATGGCACACAGAGCTTGCCGTGGCCGTATATGTATAGGCCGGCACGATGACCTCGTCGCCCGGCCCCACGCCGAGCACGCGCAGCGCCAGCTCCATGCAGGCCGTGGCCGAATTGAGACACACGGCCACATCGGTCTGACAGCACATGGCTATAAGATGCTCGAACTCCTTGGTTTTCGGACCTGTAGTAATCCAGCCCGAGCGCAGCGCCTCGGCCACCTCCTGAATCTCGGCCTCCGTCACATCCGGCGGCGAGAAAGGTATATTCCTTTTCAGAGTCATTTTTCTGTTCAAATATTATAAATCCTTTATTAATCTATACATTCTCCGGTCAGGATATGCAATGAAGTCATAAAACATTCTGAATCCGATACGTGAATAGAACTTTATTGCCTGCTCATTGTCATCGTAATCAGTCGTCAATGAAAGCTGGCTGACTCCATCGTCCTTAAGAATTGTTTCCAGCCTTGTAAGGAGCAATTTCCCTACTCCCCTGCCTTGGTTTTCTTGTGTTACTCCGATAGAAAGAAGCTCGCTGTAATTGCCTGAATCTTCGGCCTCTCCTTTTTTTGTGAGATTCTTTGCAAGCCTTATTATTGCTCGAGGCTTCGTGAACAGCAGTTGTAATCCGATGATACCGAATTTCAGTACACTGTTTTTTATTAAGCCTGAATTGAACCCGGCCGAACGAGTGCATGCAGCGCAGAATCCCACGAGTCCTGCTTCATCAATGCAGGAAAGAAGAATCCCATTCGGTGCCTCAAGCACACTCCTGTAATACAAGCAGAGAAACTTCTCACCTAATTCAGTGAGAAAAAAGCCCGGGAAAGCACTCAGGTGAACCCTGACAATTTCTTTGATGTCATCCTGTGATGATATTCTCACTTCCATCGCTCAGATTTTTAATCAGATTACAGATTTTGCCAAGGTTTACTTCTGTCGAAAACTTTTTTATTCCGAAAGCCTTCCCCTTATCGCCCATTTCGAGAAGCTGTCTACGGGGCGTACCTATACACTTTTCCATTATTTTCGATAATGCTGTTATATCTTCAGGCTCTGAAATCCATCCGCATTCACTTTCGGTAATTGCCCTGCCCACATCTGAGTCAGCCTCCACACAGGCGAGTACAGGCTTGGCCGAAAACATATATGCGGGAAGCTTGGACGGCATTGCAGTTCTGCTTATTCCTTTCAGCAAAGGCAACAGCAATACGTCTGCCTGCGACTGTACGGAAGGTACTTCATCCGGTAGAACATCCCGGAAAATTATTTCGGATTCGGGATATGATGAAGCAATCTCCATGCATTTCGGCTTTTCAGCACCGCTACCCGCAATTATCAATCGTGAGTCTTTATTTCCCAATCTGCCGAATGCATGAATGACAGTAGGAATATTGGCTGTCGGATTTATATTTCCAAGAAACATGAACGTAAACTTTCCGCCACTGTCTGTCGGACCCCGGTGCTTCAGAAACTTCCTCTCATCTTGCCAGTTATATATTACTTCGATGTTATCCGGCGAATAATTCCGAGTCATTGCCAGAGCCGTTTTCATATCTCCGGAAATGGCTATTAGTTTACGCGCCTTACGCATATGTCTGGCATCGAACTTCACCAGCATTTCATTTGCAGCCCGACCGATAATTCCGAGTTTTGACGTCAGTGATTCGGGATAAAGATCCTGGATGTGTACTATGCAGGGGATATCGTATTTTTCGGCTGCTTTCAAAAGCAGATATTGGCCGAATGTGGGATGGGTGTTGGCGTATATAGCTTTGATGGAATCATGATTATCCGAGACATAACGGGCCACTGCTTTCCCGAAACTGTAGCTTTCCTTAAAGCGTCCAAATATCTTGGATTCGGGACAGGTGTATGAGTCAAGTGTCACGACCTCATAATTAAGGTATTCGCTTGTGTCTCGACTCCAGAGTCTACCCACGGGACGAGTCGGAGCCGGACATAGTACGACTACATCCATGTCTTTGGACAGACGTTCAGCTATCGCTTCGGATATTCTTGCCGACACCAAAGGTTCCGGCGGAAAAACGCAAGATACAATAACGATTCTATTCTTGCTTTCCATTCCCATATTACTGCATCAGTTTTTGCGCCAGACCATTTTGTTGACGACGGTGACGTAGCTCTGGATGATTTTGACGACGATGTT
>JAIDUY010000489.1 GCA_029059965.1 Muribaculaceae bacterium | reverse complement strand
GTAACAGACTTCGGAGGTTTGTATGTCGTCCTATTAAAATTTGTTTTTGTGGTGTTTAGTTTTACCACGACCCAGTTCGGTGATGCCGCCTGTGGTCTTGTCGCCGATGGCTACGTATATATCGGTTCCGAGGGGCAGGTAGAGGTCGACGCGCGAGCCGAACTTTATGAAGCCCATGTGGTCTTCGATGTTGGCTTCGTCGCCGACTTTGGCGTAGGTGACGATGCGTCGCGCCATCGCTCCGGCTACCTGACGCATGAGTATCGTCTGGCCCGATTCGGTGCGTATGGCCACTGTGGAACGCTCGTTCTCGGTGCTCGATTTGGGCAGATAGGCAGCCATGAAGCGGCCGGGATGATGGGCGGTGTAGATAACCTCGCCGTTGACGGGGAACCAGTTGGCATGGACGTTGAGCACGCTCATGAACACCGACACCTGTAAGCAGCGGCATTTGAGGTACTCGGGCTCGTAGGTTTCCTCGAGGGCAACCACCTGTCCGTCGGCCGAGGAGACGACGACATTGTCGGGATTGCCGTGGAAGATGCGTCGGGGCGAACGGAAGAAATTTACCACCAGGAGGTAGAACACACCGAGGACCGCCGTGCATGCGACAGCCCAGTACAGGGGGCGCACCCATATCCATAACGGCGCTATCACCACTAACAGTATTGCCAGCAGCGACAGCAGGATATTTGTCCCCTCATGATGTATCTTAACTCTCATGGCAGTTATAGGGTCGTGACTAAATCAAATGCAAAGGTAATGAAAATATTTTCAACCGTAGTTCTTTTTAAGAAAAATTCAGCAAAACGATAGCTTTTAAATTTCTTCGGTCGACCGGAGCGCTGTTTCAGGGGACGAGACGCCTGAAGCCGGCAGGCACCGGGCAGCTGAAGTTCATGTCCTTGCGTGTCACCGGATGCACGAAGCGAAGGGTCTCGGCATGGAGGCACAGGCGGTGGATGGGCGACGAGGCGGCGCCGTAGCGACGGTCGCCGGCGATGGGATGGCCTGACTCTTTCATGTGCACGCGAATCTGGTTCTTGCGTCCCGTGGCAAGGTTGAGTGCCACCATCGAGTAGGCGCCGCGGCTGCGCAGGGTGGTGTAATGTGTCACGGCGAGCTGGCCTTCGCCGGGAACGGTGGTGGAGTAGACCTCGTGGGCGGAGTTCTCGGCGAGGTAGGAGCGGATTTCCCCTTCAGCGGGCTCGAGCTGCCCCTCGACGATGGCGATATATCGGCGCTCGAGCACCATGTTGTTCCAGTTGTGCTGCATGGCTTCCTTGGCGGCGACGTTCTTGGCGAACATCATCAGCCCCGAAGTGTCGCGGTCGAGACGATGCACGACGAAAATCTTGTTTCGCGGGTCCTTACGCTTGAGGTAGTCGCGCAGCATGGAGTAGGCCGTGCCTTCGCGCACCTTGTCGGTGCCGATGGAGAGCAGACCGTAGCCCTTGTTGACCACGATGATGTCGTCGTCCTCGTAGACAATCTGAAGCCTCGGGTTCGAGAAGGTCTGGAACTCGCGTGTGGTGTTGATCTTGACTTCGTCGCCGGGAGCGAGCGGCTCGTCGAAGCGCGTTGTTATGCGGCCGCGCACCATTACCTGACGGTGCTGGAGGTAGTCCTTGACGGTGGTGCGCTTGCGGTCGGCCATGCATTCGAACAGGAAGGGCATGAGGGTGGTCTCCGAGCCTGCTGTGAAGCTCAGGATGTTGTCGGGGCGGAATACTCCGGGCTGTGTGCCGGGTTTTGCGGCGAGTCGGCGGTTGCGTGGCATTATTTCTTGCGGGATGCGGCGCGTCGCGGTTTTGCGGGAGCCTTGTCTGCTTCTTCGATTATGGCTTTCACCTGCTCAAATGTGAGCGCGGCGGGTTCGGTCACGGATTTGGGAATCTTGTAGTTCTTCTTGCCGTGTGCGATGTAGACGCCGTAACGTCCGTTGAGGATGCTCACCTCGGGGTCTTCGTCGAAGGTGCGCACGATTTTGTCGGCGTCGGCCTTGCGCTTGTTCTCGATGAGTTCCACGGCCTGGTCGAGGGTGAGCTCTGTGGGCTGAATGTCCTTGGGGATGGACACGAATTTTCCCTGATGGCGCACGTAGGGGCCGAAGCGTCCGATGGCTACGTCGACGTCGGCGTCCTAGAACTAGCCGAGGGTGCGGGGGAAGTCGAACAGG
>JAIDUY010000488.1 GCA_029059965.1 Muribaculaceae bacterium | reverse complement strand
GGATGGAGTAGGCCAGACATTTCTGCTTCTCGTTCACCATGTCGCCCACAAGCATCTTGAAGGGCTGCATGGCCATGTTGATGGAGGTATCAAGAAGCATGAGCATAATCAGGCCGAAGATGATGGCCGACGATATGCTGAGGCCGAGCGAGCCGGCGTTGGGCAGGAAGCACATCACCACGATGGCAACCGCGGCGCCTATCAGCAGATAGGGAAGACGGCGGCCGAGGCGTGTCCAGGTACGGTCGGAGGCGCTGCCTACAAGAGGCTGTACGATGAGGCCCATCAGGGGCGGAAGAATCCAGAAGTAACTGAGGTCATGAGGGTCGGCGCCGATAGTCGAGAAGATGCGGCTCACCTGCGAACTCTGCAGTGCGTAAGCAATCTGAACGCCGAAGAACCCGAAGCTTAGGTTCCAGAGTTTCCAAAAGCTTAGATCACGTTGTTGTTTCATGGCTTAGGGACAAATGGGATGTAGTAAGTATGTTTTTGGTTTGTATTCAGTATCCTGTAAGGCAAAAATAGAATATTTCCGCAAAGATAAGGTTTTTTTTCGACAAAGTGGCATCCCCGCAAAAAAAAGCCTCAAGCCTAAATCACGGTGCCTGAGAATTGGAGAAAGTGGTTATGATTATTTTCGGCAATACGGTACACCGCAGCGTAGCGGAAGTTGCCGTGACCAACGCATAGTCCGCAACGTGGCGTCCGGCAAGGACGCCGACTTAGGTTACCGGCTCTTAACATATGCCCCGGAATTACACACGTATAATATAAAAGGAACCGGACCGGCGCTTTCGCGCGGTCCGGTTCGCCTATGAGGGCCACATCAAAGGATGCGATGAAACTCCGAAATGACAGGATTTGAGTGCTCGCCGCCCTTTGTAATCCCCCGGCATATAGCTGCGGCAACGAGGTTGCCGTTGGGGCCCGCCATCGGTCGGCCAAGCTTGTCTCGGTATTTCATGTATAATTGACGAGTTTCCCAATCCACTTTGATGTGGTGTGCGTTGATGTCTTCGTCTGCGGCTCTCTTGCCTTTGATTTTATAACACAAAGTTAGGCAAAACAGTTTTTCCCTCCAAATTTTTTTCCGATTATTTTCACCTGGCCTTGCGGAAGTATCCGCCAAGAATGAGCTTTTCGCTTGTCTGCCAGATATTGACATTTTCCTGTTGCAAGCTGTCGGGGAGGCAGCCGTGAGGATGTCCGTAGCGGTCGATGGCACCTTTGGGCGGGTTTTCGCTGAATATGCTTTTGCCCAATCCATTGTAATATAATTCGGATGACCCGCCTCACAACCGGGCGAATCCATCACGTCCAGCAGTGTCGGATATACGTCTACCTGATAATGCCTGAATGAATATTGCTACTGCTATGAGAATGCCGAAAAAGGTAGTACGGCTTTGAATGGAGAGACGGCACATGGCAGTTTCAGGCTGCGGGTGTTTTGCGGGCGGTGACGAGGCGCAGCAGCTTGGGCGACTGGCCGAGCAGATAGAGGGCTACGAGGGTGGCTGCGAAGATGATGGTGAGGAACCACGACAGGCGGCCGTCGTCGACGGGCTCGACAGTGTCGAGGGCGTTGCCGCCTTCGGGATAGTCGGTCCGTTCGGTCAGGTCGTCGGGCAACGACCCGAGTGTGCGTTTCCACACGATGCGCCCTCCGCGGGTGTAGACCACGGCGGCGCTGCCGCGTGCAAGCTGCTCGAGTGATGTATCCTCGGCCGAGTAGACGGGGAATGTGGGACGGGTGAGGTCCACCCAGTAGTCGTAGCCCGCTCCGCGCGAGCCCACGAGGGCGGTGAAGTCGATGCCTCGTTCCTCAAGGTAGCTGTGAAGCTCGTTGACGGTGTGCGAGCGCGACAGGAACTGCAGACCGGGGTCGGGAACTATGAGCCATGCCTGAGGCGCCTCGGGGTCGACGATGTCGGCCGAAACGTCTTCGCCGTCCTCGTCGCGGACAGCAATGTCGGCCCAGGCGTCGTCCGACGTCTCAGCCTCGACAAAGGTCCAGCTGTCGTCCGGCAGCTCGTCGAGGGCGAAAGTGCGCCGCTCGCCGTCGCGCTCGTAGACGAATCCGGCGTCGGTCTCGTTTTCGTTTCCGGCATGGAAAATCCCGCTGCCGAGGGTGAACGGGCGAAAGTCGGCTACAGGCTGTACGAAGTAGCCGATCATACTGAGCGTAAGCGGGAAAGCTAAGGCCGCCGTTGCAACGAGCCATTGGACGGGAGCCGGATAGAAACCTCTGATGCAGCGGTTGTGCACCGTCAGATAGGCCACGGCGGCAGTTATGACCACGTTCTTGCCGAAGGTGGCCCAGTTGGAAATCTTCAGGAAGTCGCCGAAGCAGCCGCAGTCGGCCACCGGGTCGGCAATGGCGATGTAGAGTGTCAGGGGCAGCATGAAAGCCATCATGGCGGCGGCGCCCCACACGGCAACGCGCTTCAGACAGCCTGCGGCGACAAGTATGCCGGTGCAGAACTCGGCCGCCGACAGGGCGATGGCACCCGCGACGATGGCCTCGTGGGGAACCTGCATATGCCAGGCCGACAGATACTCGCCAATCTTGATGATGAATCCTGCTGGGTCGACTGCCTTGGACCATCCCGAAAGGATGAACACGGCGCCGACGGCGAGGCGGCACAGCACGACAGCGGCGGCACGCAGGCGCATGCGGCTCTTAATCTTCATGCAGCTTTATGAGGGCGAAGACGGCGTAGTTGATGATGTCGAAGTAATTCGAGTCTATGCCTTCCGACACGGTGGTTGTGCCCTTGTTGTCCTCGATTTCCTTGACGCGCTGAAGCTTGGTGAGGATGATGTCGTCGAACGAGAGCACGCGCATCATGCGCCAGGCCTCGTCGTAGTCGTGGTTCTTGGCCTTCATGAGCGCAAGAGCCTCGGCGGCAATCATATCGTAGAGGGTCAGTGCCTCGCCGGCATCCATGTCCTTGGTGTCGGCAAAGCCGCGGCGCAGCTGTATGATGCCGATGATGCCGTAGTTGACAATGGCCATGAACTCGGGCAGGATGCCTTCGCCCACTTCGGAGTGTCCCTTTATCTGAAGCGAACGTATGCGCATGGCCTTGATGAAAAGCTGGTCGGTGATGGCCTCGGGGCGCATGATGCGCCACGACGGGCCGTAGTCGACGAGCTTTGAGGCGAATACGGCACGGCAGGCCGCCAGGGCCTGTGCGTACTGTGCGTTGGTGTCGGGAGCTTCCATGGCAATGCTCGGTTAGAGGATAAGCATGGCGTCGCCGTAGCAACCGAAGCGGTATCCCTCGGCCACGGCCTTGTCGTAGGCTTCCATCAGCAGCTCGTAGCCTGCGAATGCGGCTGTCATCATCAGCATGGTGCTGTATGGCATGTGGAAGTTGGTTATCATGCTGGAGCAGACGTCGAAGTCGTAAGGCGGGAAGATGAACTTGTTGGTCCAGCCGTTGTAGGTCTTCATGTGTCCGCCCATGCTGTCGGCGGTAGCGATGGCGCGCAGCACGGAAGTACCCACGGCGCATACCTGGCGGCCGAGGTCCTTGGCGTTGTTGACGGTGTCGACAAGGGTCTGGTCGGCCACCATCTGCTCGGAGTCCATGCGATGCTTGGTCAAGTCCTCGACGTCGATTTCGCGGAATGCGCCAAGGCCGCTGTGAACGGTGACGAAGGCCTTCTTCACGCCCTTGATTTCGAGGCGCGTCAGGAGCTCGCGCGAGAAGTGCAGGCCGGCAGCTGGAGCGACGACGGCGCCCTCGTGCTCGGCGAAGATGCACTGGTAGTCCTCGGCGTCCGACGGTTCCGACTCACGGTGTATGTAGCCGGGCAGCGGAGTGGTGCCGAGGGCGTAGAGTGCGGCCTTGAATTCGTCGTGCGGTCCGTCGTAGAGGAAGCGCAGGGTGCGACCGCGGGAGGTGGTGTTATCTATCACTTCGGCCACCATCGACTCGTCGTCGCCGAAATAGAGTTTGTTGCCGATGCGGATTTTGCGGGCGGGCTCCACGAGCACGTCCCACAGCTTGTTGTCGGCGTTGAGCTCGCGCAGCAGGAATACTTCGATGCGGGCGCCGGTCTTCTCCTTGTTGCCGTAGAGCAGGGCGGGGAAGACACGGGTGTTGTTGAACACCATCACGTCGCCGTCGTCGAAGAAATTGAGTAAGTCTTTGAATATGTGGTGCGATACTTCGCCCGTGCGGCGGTTCACCACCATAAGGCGGCATTCGTCGCGTGCCATAAGCGGGTGCGACGCAATCAGTTCAGAGGGTAGGTCGAATTTGAACTGCGAAAGTTTCATCTCTGTCTATGTCGTTTCTATAAGGTGATGCAGTCTGCGGTGTGCCGTACACCGTGTGCGACTGACTTTACTGCGGGGTGTAATTTTCGGGAAATTCAAGTGTTACAGTCTTGATGAGCTCGGTTGCCTGTGGCATTGTCAGGCAGCGGTCGATGCTGAAGTCGCCCACGCGGGTGCGGCGCAGCGCCGTCAGGTGCCCACCAGAGCCGAGTGCGGTTCCGATGTCGCGGGCAAGGGCGCGTATATAGGTGCCCTTGCTGCACACCACACGGATGGTGATGCTTTCCTGCGAGTAGGAAAGAAGCTCGATTTCGTCGATGACGAGGGTCTTGGGCTTGAGGTTTACCTCGCGTCCTTTGCGGGCGAGGTCGTAGGCGCGTTTGCCGTCGACTTTGCAGGCCGAGTAGGCCGGTGGTATCTGGCTGATGGCACCCGTGAACTGCCTCAGGGTGCTGCGCACGAGTTCCTCGCTTATATGTTCGGTTGGGTAGCGGGCGTCGATTTCGGTCTCGAGGTCGAACGACGGCGTGGTGGCGCCGAGCGCTATCTCGGCGATGTACTCCTTCACGCCTGCCTGCAGCTCCTCGATGCGGCGGGTGGCGCGTCCCGTGCATACGAGCATGACGCCCGTGGCCAGCGGGTCGAGAGTGCCGGCATGGCCGACCTTGATTTTACGCAGCCCAAGCCTGCGGCTGAGTTCGCCGCGCAGACGCTTGACGGCATCGAACGATGTCCAGCCGTGGGGCTTGTCGATGGCCAGTATTTCGCCGTCGATGAAATTCATGTCAGAACAGGCCGTAATATTTTGCAATGCATACAAGGCCCACGATGCAGCAGTAGACCGCGAACCAGATGAGTTTGCCGCGCTTGACCAGGTTCAGCATCCACTTGCAGGCGATGCAGCCCACCACGAAGGCGGCGATGAAGCCGGTGATGAGGGCCGCGAAGCCCACTGCGGGCTCGGCGGCGCCTGCGGCGGCGTCGATGGCGTCGACAGCGAAAATCTTGCGGGCGTCAAGCAGAGCCTCGCCCAGGATGGGGATGATGACCATCAGGAACGAGAAGTTGGCTATTTGCTCGCGCTTGTCGCCGATAAGGATGCCTGTGGCGATTGTGGTGCCCGAGCGCGAGAGTCCCGGAAGCACGGCCACGGCCTGGGCGCAGCCTATCACGAAGGCGTCCACGAAGGTGATGTCGCGGGGCGCGCCGCCGAAGAGAGGCCTGCGGCCCTCCTGTCCCGGAAGAGTGCGGCAGAAGTAGCTGAACGACAGCAGCAGGGCTGTCACAAGCAGGCAGATGCCCACAAGGCCGAGGCCCTCGCCGAAGATGGTTTCGATAGTGTCCTTGAAGCATACGCCGACGATGCCGATGGGTATGCACGACACGAGTATCTTGAGTACGTAGTAGAAGTTGCTGTCGCGCTTGAAGGTGAAGAAGCTCGTGCACAGCGGCCAGAACTCGCGCCACAGTATCACGATGGTGCTCAGTACCGTAGCCACGTGCAGCGCGACGTCGAACTCGAGGTTCTGTGCGCCGCCGAGGTCGACGCCGAGGATTTCGCGGAAGATGGCAAGATGGCCCGACGAACTGACGGGCAGATATTCTGCCAGACCCTGGACGATGCCGAGTATGAGTGCGTCTATTATGTCCATTGCAATGTGATGTTCGTTTTGTGCTTTATTTGCGTTTCGGCCTTATCATGATGGCGGCTGCCATGGCGACGAAGCCAAGGAAGGCGATGGCCGGGCCGACCACTATGCGGCGCGGGCTGAAGATGTCGGGATTGAATGCTTCGGGAGTCGAGCTGCCGCCGAGCATCAGCAGGAAGCCGACCACTATCATCACCGCGGAGCAGGCCATGGCGATGAAGTTGATGCGTCCTAATGGCAGTGCGGAGCTGTCGGGTGCGTCGCTTGTCAGAGGTGCGACGCCTGTTTTCGGTTTGAGATTCATCGTTATTTCAGAAACATCTCGTCGTAGCTGATGGCGAGATAACGGTTTGTGGCAAAGTAAGATGTAAGTGCGCAGATTGCGATGCCGGCCACTATGGCGCCGGCACATACCGCAGCCATGGACGTCCACGGCAGGCATTCGGCCACTATCGGGTCGACGGTGGCGCCGTAGGCGCGAAGCAGGCACAGCAGAGCCGAGGCTCCGAGTCCCGCCACAAGTCCGTTGACGGCTCCCGCACGCACGAAAGGCGCGCGGATGAACCCGGCTGTCGCTCCGACAAGGCGCATGGTGTGGATGGTGAAGCGACGGCTATAGATGGACAGGCTTACAGTATTGTTTATCAGTGCTATGGATACGCACAGCAGGATGGCGGCGATGATAATCAGCACAAGGCGCAGCCGGTTCATCGTCCGCTCGACACCTGCGATGACTGCACGCTCGCTCACGATTTCGTCCACACCGTCGGCCATCTCATAGACCGCCGCCATGGCGTCGATGCTGTCGGCATTGGCGTGGCTCGGACGCACGCGCACCTCGATTTCGGCAGAGTAGGGATTGGCGCCGGCCTCAAGGGCAAGATCTCCGCCCAGAGCCGCCATCTCCGCGGCAAGTATCGAGTCGGCCGACAGGTAGACGGCGCTTTCCACGCCTCGGTCGGCGGCAATGCGCTCGCTCAGCTGCCGGACGGCTATGCTGTCGCAGCCGCGTTCCATACGGACGGTAAAGCCTAAGTTGCGGCGCACGTCGTCGCCTACGCTGCGGGCTGCGAGCGCAATCATGGCCGCTACTCCCATCAGGAGCAGGACGAGACAGACGCTGACCGTGGAGGTCAGTCTCGAGCCGAATGTTGATATTTTTCTGATACCTTGGCCGGACATTGGATGAACCTGTGGCTTGCGCACGAACGCAATACCGCTAAAATCGTGCAAATTTAACACATTAAAACCACCTCACCAAACTTTATCCGTACATTTACCTGCCCGCCCGACTTAAAAAAACAAAAAAAGACCCCGGCCGGAGCCGGAGTCTGCAATATGTTCTGAATACGTTTCTCAGCGTGTCAGGCGCAGGCTCTCGCCGTCGATACTCAGCACGAACACGCCCTCGAAGGGCAGTGTGAATGTAGGATTGCCGGGAGTCGGTTCGCCTACGGCAATGCCCTGGAGCGAGTAAAGACGGGCATTTTCGAAATCGCCGG
>JAIDUY010000487.1 GCA_029059965.1 Muribaculaceae bacterium | reverse complement strand
TATTAGTACATTTTGAATAGCATTAAAACGCTATAGGATAATTATATACATTAGGTTGCTGTCAAACTTGGGATGATATTTTTTCAACCCCGCAAATTTTTCTTCTCCCGCGGCTGCGCCACGCGCTCCTCCGGCTAAACTCAGGCTGAATCGCACGTGGATTCGGGAGTTTTAGGGAGAAAAAATTTTGAAGTGTGGAAAAATATTCTTAATTTTGCCGCGCTAAACTCACAAGCAAATACAACTATCAACTAATAATATGATTATCGTACAAGTAAAAGAAGGCGAACAGATCGAAAGAGCCCTCAAGAAATTCAAGCGCAAGTTTGAAAAAACCGGTATCGTAAAGGAACTCCGCAGCCGTCAGGCTTTCCAGAAACCCTCTGTCACAAACCGCAAGAAAATGATGAAGGCGGTTTACGTGCAGAAGCTCCGCACTGTAGAGGATTGATGGCATCTGCGGGGGAGCGCACGCTCCCTGCAGCCATCCTGCCGCGACAAGCGCCTTGGGGCGCGGCATCGCAGATTACCGACATTTTTCCGGCGCCTTTTTTGGCAGTTCGAAAATAAGTACGTAAATTCGTGGCATCCGCAGGGGCGAACGAGTCCGCCAAAGCCCTGCGGCGTGCCATCTATGCTTTACACAGCTTTCTACAGTTACATACGGTGTGAGACGGCCCGGTCGTCTTGCACCGTTTCTGCATATGTGCGCGACATCGAGCAGTTCCGCGCCTTTCTGACGGCCGAATGCTGCAAAAGTGATGATCCGGCGACGGTGACTCTCGACGACATGCGTCTGTGGGTAGCCTCGCTGGCCGAACGCGGGCTCAAGACAAGCTCCATAACCCGGAAGATTCAAAGTCTGCGCGCGCTCTACAAATTTCTGGTGCGCCGCCAAGGCCTCAAATCGAATCCTGCGGCAAGGCTGACCACGCCCAGGCTGCCGCACGAGCTGCCGGCCTTCCTGGCGGCCTCCGAAAGCGAGCGCGCCATCGATGAAGCAGCCGACACGGCCGCTACGATGTCCGAATCGTTCGAGGACGTGCGCGACGCCCTGATGCTGACCATGCTCTACTCCACCGGCATGCGCGCCGCCGAGATGGTGGGGCTGAGGGATGCCGCCGTAGATACCGCCCGCGGTGAACTAAAGGTGCTCGGCAAGCGTAATAAAGAAAGATTGATTCCTTTCGGCCCCGAGCTCGCCGACATGATCGAGCGATACCGGGAGCTGCGCAAGGGCATCGTCGCGGCGCCGGAATCCTTCTTCGTAAGGAGCAACGGGATGCCGGTCTACTACGGACTGCTCTACCGGGTTGTTCATGCAGCTCTGGACCGGGCACACGTAGCGTCGGCACGCAAGTCGCCCCACGTGATGAGGCATTCCTTCGCCACCGACATGCTCAACAACGGCGCCGACCTCAGGGCGGTTCAGGAACTTTTAGGCCACAGCAGTCTGGCCACAACGCAGAGGTACACTCACCTCTCATACCGTGAACTAAAAACTAATTATCAACTCGCACATCCCCGTGCACATTCCAAAAAACAATAGACCATGGATGTAAGAATTCAGGCTATCCACTTCGAGGCCTCCGAGAAACTCGTCGATTTCATCAACAAGAAAGCCGACCGTCTGGTACGACGCTTCGTCATCATCAACACCGTGGAAGTAACGCTCAAGGTCGTGAAACCCGAAACGGCAATGAACAAGGAAGTGCTGGTGCGCGTAATCTTCGACGGCGGCGAGACCGTGGCCACCAAGATTGCCGACACCTTCGAGGAGGCTTACGACCTGTCGCTCGAGGCCATCGAACGTCAGCTCGAAAAACAGAAAGACAAGAAATAGGAACGACGCTCCCCGAAGAGCCATCCGGAACATACGGCAGGCCGCGACAACTGGCGCGGCCTGCCCGTTCTGCGTCAGCAGCTCCGGAAGTGCCGGGCGGTCCGACGCTCCAATGCATAAAGACAACCTAACAGAAACAGATGAAACCAATCGTTACCATCGCAGCCGCGGCTTTAGCCCTGAGCGCCGCGGCAGAACCATTCAAAGTAATAGTACCGCTCACGCCCGACGATGAAGGCGCAATGTCCTACATCGTCAACTACGACAACGGCGACACCATCGCCACCGTGCTCGCCGGCGAGGAGTCGGCGGTATTCACCGGCGCCCTCGACGAGCCGGTGCTCTCGCGTGTCCTCATCGAAGGCAAGCGCTTCGCACCCTTCATCCTCGAGTCGGGCACCATCTCCTTCAACCGCGAGGGCCGCGCCTTCGGCACCATGCTCAACGACCAGCTTCGCGACTTCGGCACGCGCGTGGCCGCACTGCAGCAGGCATTTTCCGCCGCAGCATCCGAAGAGGCCCAGAAGGACATCTACAGGCGCTACGAGGCAATGGTCGACAGCATGACCGTGGCCAATGCCGACAACGACCTCGGCTACTACATGTTCCTCAACGGCGACCTCAGCTCCATGAGCGTAGCTGAAATCGACTCCCTGCTGTCGCGCTACCCCGCTTTCGCCGAACGCACGCGCGTGAAATCCATGCGCGAGAAGGCCGAGCGCCGCGAGGCCACTCAGCCCGGCCGCAGCTTCCTCGACTTCGAGGTGACCTACGACGGCAAGACCGAACGCCTGAGCGACTACGTCGGCAAGGGCAAGTACACTCTTGTGGACTTCTGGGCAAGCTGGTGCGGTCCCTGCATGCGTCAGCTTCCCGTGCTCAAGGGTCTCTACGAACGCTGGCACGACAAGGGTCTCGACGTCCTCGGCGTAGCCGTCTGGGACGAGCCAGCCGACACTCGCCGCGCCATCGCCGAGCACGAGCTTCCCTGGCCCTGCATCATCGACGCACAGCAGATTCCGACCGACATCTACGGCATCTCCGGCATCCCCTGCATCATACTCTTCGACCCCGAAGGCAAGATTGTGAGCCGCGACAAGCAGGGCGACGAACTGGTGGCCGATGTCGACGCCGCCATGAGCGCCGCCACTCGATAACTGTCGCAATCAGAACCAAAAAAAGAATACATTCCGTATTATTGCTGTCCGCGAAAGTTTATCGGACAGCAATAATACGGAATGTATCTTTTATGTATGGAGATGGGACGGGAGGAATTGATTCAGCGGGAACGTAAGTCGGCGTCCTGCCGGACGCCTTGTCGGGGGTGCGGCATAGTCACGGCACACCTCCGCTACGCTCCGGTGTACCGTGTTACGATAAGTCGGCCTCCCTACCGGAGGCCACGTTAGCGGGAAATATCGGGACCACAAAGGCGAGGCCTATTGGCGCCCTTGGTCTGTGCCGGAGGCAACGTTGGCGGGAGGAATTGATTCCCCGCCTGTTGGCGCCCCTTCATGTGCGCCGGAGGTCACGTTAGCGGACGTGGTCGGCCACAAAGTCGGGAATATTACTGTCCGGGCAGGCCTTCCAGCACGGGCAGGAGGAGTGCCTCCATGACGGCATAGCCTTCGGCGTTGGGGTGGACGCCGTCTTCCGAGTACTCCGAGCGCAGGGCGCCTTCGGCATCGGTCAGGGCGCTGTGATAGTCGACGTAAGCCAGCCCCTCTGCCTCGGCGTATGCTGCCATACGCGCGTTTAGAGCGCGAATCTTGGCAGGGACGTCGGTCACCTGAGGATTCCAGTAGAAGTGCGAGGCGGGCAGCACGGAGCCGAGCACGGGGGTGATACCCGCGGCACGGGCAAGCTGCACCATCGACACGATATTGCCGAAAGTGCGCTCCTCGCTGTAGGTATGGGTATTCTCGGCCACATCGTTGGTGCCACCATTGATGACAACAATCTGCGGCGACAGACTGACTACGTCCTCGCGGAAGCGCACAAGGAACTGATAGGTTGTCTGCCCCGAAATGCCACGCCCCACAAAGCCGGAGCCGGCGAAGAAGTCCGGACGCATTCCGGGCCAGAAGTCGGTGATTGAGTTGCCCATCAGGACGACGCGGCGCTCCTGCTGCGGCAGGGCGGCCACGCTGTCGTTTGCGGCGGCGTAGCGGTCGAGCTGAGCCCAGTCGGAGTTGGGAGCCGCAGCCGCCGCGGATGTGCAGGCCATGGCCGATGCGAGGACGAGAGCCTTGAGTTTCATATCTGCGTGAGTTGAAAAAGAAAGAGAGGGCGCGGGTTCGCCGCGCCCTCCCCGGATGGAAAGTATGAAATTTGCTATTTATCAGCGGAGCATTACGTTGTTGTTGGCAACGTTGATGAGCTCACTCTTCTCCTGAGCGTTGACGATGCGGCCGCGCACGGGAGCGGAGGCAACGGGAGTCAGAGTGTTCAGGTCGAGCTTGAAGCTGGACTTGGTGTTGGCAGTCTGATAGTCGGGAAGCTCGTTGGCGTAAGCCACCAGGAGCGAGTTGACGGGGAAGGAGATGACTTTGTTCTTCATCGTACCGTTCATCTTGCGCAGGCGGATTGCGGCGGCAGTCTTACCCTCGGCAAGCATCTGGGCTGCCACGGAGTAGCCGTAGACCGCACCTTCCTGAACGCTGTTGCGCAGACCGAGGTTGCCTTCGGTGATGTAGACCAGAGTGCTGTTCTCGGTGTTGATGGTCACGTAGTAGTTGCCGCGCATAGCCATTTCGGGAGTACCGTTGTCGATAGCCCACTGGCGGTATGCGTTCTTGAGACGGTAGATGGCGGGGTTGTTGCGGTCCTGCTGAACCTCAACCTGCCATGTTGCGGGCGAGATGTCGCCGTCGAGCGAGCACATGAAGCCGTCGGTGTAGGCTGCGTAGCCGATGGTGTCGAAGCCGTCGTCGACAGAGGGAGCGTAGGTGAAGTGCTGAACCTTGTCGCAGGTCTTCTCGCCGGCCTCGTTGACGCCGACTACGATGAGGGTGTATTCGCCGGCGGTGAGTTCGAACTTGACTGTTGCCTCGCTGTCGGTGATGACAGGGCTCTCTTCGTCGAGGAGGAGTTCATTCTCAGCAGCTTCAATCTGGTCCTCGGTGAGGTTGCCGTGGCGCATGGTGTACTTCATGCCGTAGGTGTCGGCGGTCTTCATGATGTCGAACTGCTTCTCTTCGAGACCGGTGCCGTCGATGCTGACGCCGCCGTCGAAGATATACACGCCCAGGGTGAGGAAGCCGGGGAACTGGATGTGCTGCCAGCCGCCTGCGGAGGGATAGTAAGAGAACTGACCGATCATCTGAGCCTTCTGGGCAACCAGGAAGAGGAAGATTTCGCCGGTGGAGGGCTTGTAGTAGGGAATGCCGATTTCATTGAGGGTACACAGGCGCATAATCTGCTCGGGTGTGTATTCGGGATTCACCTGACCCTTGATGAAGGTATAGCCGTCGAGGTAAGCGAAGATACTGCCGTCGCCGAAGGGGTCGAAGCCTTCTGCAACGAAGCGCAGGGTCTCCATGGTCACCAGGAAGCAGTCTTCGGTTTCTCCTTCGACAGCCACCTTGATGTCGCTGTGAACGGTCATCAGGTAGTTGTACTCAAGGTCGGAGAAGGGGCCTTCGATGCGGTACTGGGTGAGGGCGGGCATATTGGTGGACTCGCGGACGTAGAGTGGAGCGTCGTAGAGATAGCTCCAAAGGCCTGCCATCTGGAAGGATGCGTACTCGCCTGCAAGGTATTCGCGCCAGGGCACGTACTTGGTACCATAGAGAAGGGTGAAGTTGCCTTCGGTGGCTCCGTAGGGAGTCTGCTTCTCACCGGCAATCTTTACGAACATAGAGTAGGGGGTCTCGGCGGTCACAGCGGAGAAGGTGATACCTACGGGAACCTCGATGGAGGTTTCGCCGGCGGGGAAAGTCACTTCGGTGGGAACGTCGAAGATATCGGTTGCGGGCTCGCCGTCGGGGTCGGTGACAGAGCTTTCCAGACCGATGGTGAGGGGCGCGGAGGCGTCGACACGATAGAGGTGGAAGGATACGCTGGTGGCATCCGTCTCGATGTCGAGCTGGCCGATTTCGTCGAGGTTGAAGTAAACCTCGTCGCCGTCAAACTTGGGAGCCGGATCGTACTTCACCTCGTCGGTGCAGGCGCCAGCGGCGACAAGCATGAGACCGGCGGCCAGTGTGCTCAGTATTTTATTGAATTTCATAACTGTCTGTTGTTTTGAAGATAGTTAAACTCTTAATCCGCGTTGGTCGCTGCCTTGTAGAGACCGTTGGGGCTGGGGGTGTTGTAGCCCTTGATGGCGGGGTTGTTGTCGACTTCCTGACTTACGATACAGAAGTTCATCCATGCCGGCCGGCCGACGTTGTTGAATGTGCTTGCGGCTTCCTCGAAGTTGGTGCCTTCGTACCAGCGGGTCACACTGAGGTTGAGGCGCTTCACGTCGTAGAAGGAACGGCCTTCACCCCAGAGCTCTACGCGCTTCTGGAACACGATTTCGTTGATGAGGGCAGTCTCGGAGGAGGACTGGCCGCTGTACTGCGGGAAGCGGTAGGTGCGCATGAAGCTTTCCACCAGGCCCTGGCCTGCGGCGGGGTTGGTGTGGGCAACGGCCTCGGCTTCGATGAAGTACATTTCCTCGACGCGCATCAGAGGATAACCTACCACTGCGCCGACCTTGGGGTCATCCATTTCGCCCTGACCGGGACGGAACTTGAGGGCGATGTAGGGACCGTCGAAGTTCTCTTCGGCATACTGGCGGTTGAGGTAAACTTCCTGGCCGCTGAGAGGAGAATCCTCGGGAGCGACGAAGGAGAGCTTGCGGAAGTCGTTGTCGTTGATGCGCCTGTAGACAGAAGCGCCGATTTCGGAGTAGGCGCCGCACTCGGAACCTGCATAGCCGAAGTTCTGTTCGTTGGAGCAGAAGGAAGTCCAGGTACGGATACCGCCGGCCACGACAGCGTCGTCTTCGGCAGTGTACTGGCCGCCCCACATCCAGGACGAAACATTGATGTCATTGAAACCGCTGGTGGGGTTGAGCCACTGGTCGCGGGTCAGAGGGGTAGCACCGCTCTCGGCGATGGCCTCGCGGGCATACTGGGCAGCCTTGCCATAGGAAGCGGCGGCAGCGGCATTGTCGCTGTTCACCTCAGCCTGGAACGAAGCGTCCCAGAGGTAGGCGCGGGCGAGGAGACCCTTGGCGCAGGCAACGTCGGGCATAGTCTTTGCGGGACGTGCATAGCCTTCCATCAGGGTGACGGCCTCGGTGAGGTCGTTTACGATGAACTCGAAGAGGGTTGCGTGGGTTGCGCGGGGGTTGTTGCGCATGTCGTCCTCGGTTGTCTCCTCGGTGACGATGGGGAGAGTGAGGCCGATGATGGGATTGCCCTCGTCGGAGTTACCGGTATTGACAGTGGTGGGAAGAACTTCGTAGCAACGGCCTGCGTCGAGGTAGGTCATGGCGCGGAAGGCCTTTGCGGCACCGAGGTTGTAGCGTTCGGATGGGTCCTCGGACTCGGGATTGCAGACCTTGATAGTATTGTTGGTGGTCAGAATCTGA
>JAIDUY010000486.1 GCA_029059965.1 Muribaculaceae bacterium | reverse complement strand
CTCTACTATACCGGCGGCGTGCTCTATGCTCCCGCACACTCGACCATTTTCGTCGACTCGCCCGAGCTTTTCCTCCACCCCACCCTGACCACATCGCTCTGGAACAGGCTGGAGAATCTGCACAACGACTGCACATTCTGCTACACCACCCACGACCCCGAATTTGCCTCGAGCCGCAACGGCGCCCAGTTCGTGTGGGTGCGCGACTGCGATTCCACCGCCGATACCTGGGACTACGACATCCTGCCCGCAGGCAACGGCATCACCAACGACATTTACCTGACTCTTACGGGCAGCCGCAAGCCGGTTCTGTTCATCGAGGGCGAGCCACGCAGCATCGACGCACGGCTCTACCCTCTCATTTTCCCTGATTTCACCGTGCGCTCGCTGGGCAGCTGCAACAAGGTCATCGAGGCCACACGCACCTTCAACGACCTCAGCGGTTTCCACAAGATGGATTCCATGGGTATCGTCGACCGCGACAGGCGCAACGATGACGAAGTGGCATATCTGCGCCGCAAACGCCTGATGGTGCCCGAGGTGGCCGAGATTGAAAACATTTTCATCCTCGAGGACATTATCGCCGCCATGGCCCACAAGGCCGGCAAGGACAGCGCGCGCGCCGTGTCGAAGGTGCGCAAGGCCGTCATGTCGCTTTTCCGCGCCGAGCTGCACTCGCAGGCTCTGATGCACACACGCCACCGCGTCAAGCGCACCGTGGAGTACCGCGTGGACGCCCGCTTCGACAACATCGACTCTCTCGAGCAGCACCTCGCGGGGCTTGTCGACGAGATGGCGCCGCGCAGGGTCTACGAGGATTTCTGCAAGGAATTCCACCGTATGCTCGACGAGGGCGACTACAATGCCGTGCTGCGCGTGTTCAACCAGAAGTCGATGCTTTCCAACTGCAACGTCGCCCAGCTCTGCGGTTTCAAGAACAAGGATGCATATATCGACGGCGTCATCGCACTGCTGCGCACAAAGAGTCCCGAGGCCGAGACTGTCCGCAAGGCCGTGCGCCGATGTCTTAACGTTAGCGAAACGATAAAACAATGAGCAAGTTACGCATACTTCTTGTCCCCACCCTGATGGCCTGCCTCGGAGCCGTGGCCGAGGAGAGGATAGAATACGACGCCTATGTGCGCGCACAGGCCTCGACCGGCGATTTCGCTCCATATATGATTGGCTCGTGGGACAACGGGCGAGCCACTGCCGCCAACGGCGTCTGGCAGGGTGCGTCGGCACATCGCCGGCTTGACACCGACAGGCGTTTCAGCTGGAGCTACGGCGCCGAGTACATAGCCGGCTACAACAGCGCTTTCTCCTATGGCCGCTATGATGCCGCCACTTCCTCGTGGACAGCACACAGCGTGCGGCCGTCGGCCGTACGCCTTATACAGCTATACGGCGAGGTGAAGTTCCGCGCCGTCTATCTGCTTGCCGGCATGAAGGAAAGGCACGGCCGCATCGTCGAGGACGGGCTTTCGTCCGGCGACCTCATCCGCAGCAACAACGCCCGCCCTATTCCCGGTGTGGCGGCCGGATTCCTCGACTTTGTCGACATCCCCTTCACCAACGGGTGGGTGCAGATCGACGGCGAGATTATGTACGGACGTATGACCGACGACGGCTTCGACCGCGGTATGTTCAACCGCTACACAGGCGTCCTGACTTCCGACCTGTGCTATACTTACAAACGTTGCTACTTCCGCACCAAGCCCTCGCAGCCGTTCAGCGTGACAGTGGGCATGCAGGCCGCCGGCCTCTTCGGCGGCAGCAGCGCATGGTACCGCTACGGAAGGCACGAACTCACCGAGAACCGCGGGTTCCAAGTCCGCGACCTTTGGGACATGTTCTTCCCCTCCGAAGGCTCGGGTGAGGGCTACTACAAGGGCAGTTCGCTGGGCTCGTGGGACTTCAAGGCCCGCTATGCATTCGCCGACGGCTCGCGCCTGAGCGCATACTTCGAGTGGCCGTGGGAAGATGGTTCCGGCATCGGACGCCGCAACGGCTGGGACGGTCTGTGGGGCCTGCAGTACGATTTCGGACGGCGAGGCATCGTCGAGAGCATCGTCGTGGAATACCTCGACTTCACCAACCAGAGCGGCCCCGTGCACCTCACGCCGTCCGACCAACCCGGCACCAACCTCGGCAGCGAGGCCAACGGCGGCGACAACTATTTCAACAACGAATTTTACGGTCCTTACGCCAACTACGGCATGGCTATCGGCACGCCCTTCCTGCTGTCGCCGATGTATAACACCGACGGCTATGCCGCCTTCGCCCACAACCGTGCGCGCGGTTTCCATGCCGCGGCCCGCGGTTCGATAGGAGGCCAGTGGCGCTGGCGCGCGATGCTTTCATATCAGAAAGCCGGTGGCGAGGGCCGCTTCCCCGCACCCCGCAAGCTGCACGACACTTCCGCGATGGCCGAAGGCATATGGCGGCCTGCCGACATTCTCGACGGGCTTGAGCTCAAGGCTCAGGTGGCCTACGACCACGGCGAGCTGCGCGGCAACAACTTCGGCGCCTGCATTGCGGTGTCCTACTCGGGCATATTGTCCATCGGCAAAAAGAAAGACAGATGAAACAGCTTCGCATATACCTGGCTATCATCTCGATAGCGATAATGGCGGCAGGATGCACCCAGAATAACGGCAACATAGGCCGTCTGTTCGGCTCGTGGGTGCTCGACGAGGCCACCCTCGACGGCGCTCCTCTCGTCCTGCCCGAAGGCACCGAGACTTTCTGGAGCTTTCAAGGCGATATAATAATGGTGACACTGAGTCACGGCAACCACGAGTACTCCAAGCGTTACGGCACTTTCAGCGAGCTGCCCGACAATATCATGCGCCTGACATTCACATACAGCAGCGATGCCGTGCCCGAAGGTACAGGCATCTATGCCGCCCCCGAATGGCTCGGTTTCCCCTCCTCGGGTGTGTTCGACCTCTCCGTTGCCGACTCGCCCAAGAACCGTCTCGTGCTGACCTACTCTGCGCCCGGGAACGGTGTCTACATCTATAAATTCAGCAAAACATGGTAAACGACAAATCAGGCAGGACAGCTCTTGTCACGGGTGCCGACGGTTTCATCGGCTCGCACCTCACCGAGGAGCTTCTCGCCAACGGATATAAAGTACGCGCGCTGGCGCAATACAATTCCTTCAACAGCTGGGGCTGGCTCGATGCCGTTGGCTCGCGCCCGGGCCTCGAGGTTGTCTGCGGCGATGTCCGCGACCCGGACTTCTGCCGCGAGATATGCGAGGGCATCGACACGGTGTTCCACCTCGCGGCGCTCATCGCCATTCCCTACAGCTACTCCGCCCCCGACAGCTACGTCGACACCAACGTCAAGGGCACGCTGAACATTCTGCAGGGCGCCCGTGCCGCTGCCGTGCGCCGCATCATAGTCACCTCGACAAGCGAGGTCTACGGCACCGCCCGTCAGGTACCCATCCCCGAGACTCATCCGCGCCAGCCGCAGTCGCCATACTCGGCGACGAAGATTGCCGCCGACGCCATGGCTCTGAGTTTCTACAACGCTTTCGACCTGCCAGTCACCATAGCCCGTCCGTTCAATACCTACGGCCCGCGTCAGAGCGCCCGCGCCTTCATCCCGACTGTCATCACCCAGATTGCCGCAGGAAAGAAGGAGATTATGCTCGGCGACCTCAGGCCGACACGCGACTTCAACTATGTGGCCGACACGGCACGCGGCTTCATAGCCTTAGCGGAGACTGACGGTCTCGAAGGCCGCGAAATCAACATAGCCACAGGCACCGAGATTTCCATGGGCGACACCGCCGCCGCCATCGCGCGGGTGATGGGCGCTGAAATCGAGATTGTTACCGACCCGCAGCGCCTGCGTCCGGCCAAGAGCGAGGTGGAGCGCCTGTGCGGCGACAATTCCCTCATCACGAGTCTCACCGACTGGCGCCCGCAGGTCAGCTTCGACGAGGGTCTGCGTCGCACCGTCGAATGGTTCACCGCAGGCGACAATCTCTCGCGCTACAAAACAGACATCTACAACCGATGAAAACCCTCAGCTTCCTCTTCCTCGGCGGCGCCAAGCGCGTCGCCATGGCTCAGATGATAATCGATGCCTGCCGTGCGCGCGGCATCGAGGCACGCATATACGGCTACGAACTCGACACACGCTGCCCGCTCGCCTGCGTCGGCAATGTGGTCGAAGGCCTTCGCTGGTCCGACCCGGGAATCTACGATGACATCGACCGCACCGTCGACAGCCTCGGCATCGACGTTATCATACCTTTCGTCGACCCTGCCGTCGGCATAGCCGCCGAGTACTGCCGACGCGTAGGTGGCGCAGTCTTCGCTCCTGTGGCCGAGCGTGCCGTCGCCGAACGTATGTTCGACAAAGTCGCCGCCGCCGAGACTTTCGAGCGTGCCGGCCTGCCCATACCCTCCACCTACCGTGCCGGAGACCCCTGTCTGCGCCTGATAGCCAAGCCGCGCTATGGCTCCGCATCGCAGGGTATCGTCATTATCAACACCTTGCAAAAGCTGTACGAGATTCAGAGCCAGGGCGAGCGCTACCTCATCCAGGAGCGCATCGACCGCCGCAGCGAAATCACGGTCGACTGCTACGTCGGCGCCCGCAGCGGGCAGGTGCTGGCCGTCAGCCCGCGCGAACGCCTTGAAGTCAGCGGCGGCGAGGCAGTCCGCACCGTCACTGTCGACGACCCCGAGGCAGTCGCCCTCGCACGCCGCACGCTTGCCGCCACCGGACTCCGCGGAGCCGTGACCGTGCAGCTCATCCGCGACCTCGACGACGGACGCCTCATGGTCATGGAAGTCAATCCCCGTCTTGGCGGCGGTGCTGTCTGCTCCGTCCATGCCGGCGCCGACATCCCCGGCCTTATCGTGGACGACGCCCTCGGCAATGAATGTAGTGCCACTCAGGCACGCCCCGGAGTGCTGACGGCACGCTACCTTGCGGATGTAGTTTTCGACCTCAACGATTCCAAGCAATGAAGACGATTATCATAGCCGAAGCCGGCGTGAACCACAACGGCGACTACGGCATGGCCTGCCGCATGGTACGCGCGGCCAAAGAAGCCGGCGCCGACTACGTCAAATTCCAGACTGCCGTTCCCGAGCTTGTCATAGCCGCCTGCGCACCCAAGGCCGAATATCAGAAAGATACGACCGGCGAGGCCGAAAGCCAGCTCGAGATGTGCCGCGCCATCCATCTGCCGCTGTCCGACTACGAGCGCCTCAAGGCCGAGTGCGACCGCGTCGGCATCGGCTTCGTTAGCACGCCCTTCGACCTCGTCAGCATAGACTGCCTCGCTCCCCTCGGCATGGATTTCTGGAAGATACCTTCGGGCGAAATAACCAATCTGCCCTATCTGCGCAAGATAGGAGCCAAGGGCGAGCCCGTTGTCATGAGCACGGGCATGGCCACACTCGACGAAGTCGAGGCCGCCGTCCGGATTCTCGAGGATGCCGGGACACCCCGCAGCCTCGTGACGCTGCTGCACTGCACCACGCAGTACCCCGCCCCAGACGCCTCGGGCAATCTCAAGGCCATGGACTCGCTCGCCACCCTCGGGTGCGCCGCCGTCGGCTACAGCGACCATACGGTGGGCATCACGGCAACGCTCGCAGCCGTGGCACGCGGTGCCGCCGTCGTAGAGAAGCACTTCACCCTCGACCGCAACCTGCCGGGCCCCGACCACAAGGCATCCCTCGAACCCGACGAACTCGCAGCACTTGTGCGCGAGACGCGCCGCATCGAGGCCATGCTCGGAAACGGAACCAAAGAAGTGGCCGATGCCGAAAAATCCAATATTGAAGTCGCCCGCAAAAGCATCATAGCTGCGCGCCCCATAGCTGCCGGCGAAATCCTCACCGAAGACAATCTCACGGTCAAGCGCCCCGGCAACGGCATATCGCCTATGTTGTGGGACAGCGTAATAGGACGCAAAGCCGGCCGCGACTTCGCCGCCGACGAACTAATCGAAATTTAGAACTCGACGTTGAATTTTTCGAGCACGCGCAGGGGGTGGTACGACTCCTTGGCGCGACGCAGTCCCGGGTCGCCCGCATCGTCCTCGCGGTTGATGTAGCGTATTTCGGGATGGCGCGAGGTCATGTACTCGGCAAAGAGCTTGTTGATGGTCTCGCCGGCACCGGGAACATTATGGTCCATCTTCTCGATGTGTATGATTAAGGTGTCGCCTATGGCCTCGGCAGCCGTGAAGGCCACCACCGCCCCGCTTCCGTCGCGCAGAACGGCGCCCTCGAAACCATAGTCATTCCAGCGGGCGAGAACGTCGGCGCACTGCATGCGCTCGAACTCTGCCTCGGCCTCGTCCACCTTCTCGACATGTTCGAGGGTGGCGAAGAAAGCCTGCGTCTCGGCGAGATTGCCCTCGCCTATCGGCTCGAGCACGTAGCCGGGATTGTCGGCCATGAATCGGTTGACGTGGTTGCGCTTCTTGTTGTACGCCTTTCCGACCAGTTCTGCCAGGTCCGATGCTCCGTAGAGGTAGTCACCCCAACATTCAAGACGTTCTATCCTGACGGCACCGGCACCCAGCAGGCTGTCGATGGCTTCCTGCGGCACAGCCGACATGAGAAGCCCGCAATTGTGCGAGGCACAGTAATCCTTGAGCAAGGCGACGGATTCCTGAACCGACATCGCTCCCATCGGCACAGCAAAAGACGGGCGGCGGCGGTCGCGCTCGTCGAGCCCGCGTATGAATAGTGTGTCGCGGTAGATACAGTATTCGTAGTTGAACCAGTCGACCCACATGAACAGTCCTCCGACCGAATAATCGCACGTCCTGTACGGAGAACGTGCGACAATTTTGCGGACCTCGGGGATGGCATCGATAGTCAAGGGTTTGAAAGAAAGCGGACAATACTTGTCGACTGTAATTACTTCAGGCTTTGTCTGTGACTTCATAGTGCAGCGAATAATAGTTGAAACTTTGACTATACAACAACACAGTCGCCGCCTTGGTTTAGAGCCGGTTCCCCAATATTTGTTAATGCTGGGGTCGCATATCTCTGAGTGATTTTTGTCTTGTGATGAAGGAG
>JAIDUY010000485.1 GCA_029059965.1 Muribaculaceae bacterium | reverse complement strand
GGCGCTGAAGTCGTAGTGCATGATGCCGTCAGCGGTTCCGAGCCATACCGAGGTGCCATCGGTGGTCGAATAGGTGTTTTTGCCTCGTTGTGCGGTCGGAATGTTGATTTTCGATATGCTACCGTCATTTCTATTGACGAAGAATGCATTCCATGTGGTAGTGAAGGCAAGATTGTCCTTGCCGTGGCATACTACTGTTCCTTCCACTCCGGTCTGCTTGAGAGCGTAGTCGACAGTGCCATCGGGGCTGAAGGTGTAGATATAGAGGCCTTTGGCATCGTTGATGTTCACGAACTGGCTTCCGTTGAGCTGGGCTATGGCTCGGGGCCAAAGCTTAATGTCTGCGCCGGAGGCGTTTTTAACGGGGCTGAATGTGTCCAGGCGTGTGTGCCTTGTCGACAACGGGCTCCACAGCAGACTGTTGGCCGTGAGGATGAGCAGGTTGTCGCCCATAATCATGGCGTTGTTGACCTTCTGGCCATACATGCCGGACTCCACGACTTCGCCTCGTTCGTCGTTGAAGACCACTATGCCGAAGTCGGTCGTCACGACGATACGGTCGTTGCCGAATGCTATGTCGCCGATTTCGTGCGAGCTTGTCAGCACCGCGTCGCGCAGGTCGGGCATGTTGACGACATGGTCGTCATCGTAGAGCAGGTCGATGTTGCCGTTGGAATACGCTATGAGCAGATAGCCTTTCTCGTAGTTGTAGCGTATTTTGGAGATTCCGGAATCGGACAGCTTGTTGGTGCGGTTGAAGAAGTACGATTCGCCTTCGTTGTCGAGCGCCATGACCGAACCTCCTGCCAGTACGAAAGTGCGGTCGGGAGTCTCGATGATGTCGGAGTATGTCGTACCCAGCGAGGGCAGCAGATACCAGGACCCCGTGAGCTTCTGTGCGGAGGCCTGGAAGGCGCAGATGGCGATGAGGGCGGCCAGTAGCCGCAAGCAGTTCTTTATCATTTGTTTTGGTGAGGATAAGAGGTGTTTAGGCTGTCGAGATACTTGCAGAGGGCTGCGACGGCACGTCCGCGGTGGCTGACGGCGTTCTTTTCGTCCTCGGATGCCTGGGCGAATGTCCTGTCCCATCCGTCGGGAACGAAAAGAGGGTCGTAGCCGAAGCCGCCCTCGCCGTGCGGAGCCTCCAGGATGGAGCCTTGCACGGAGCCGTGGAAGAACATCGGACTGTCGGCGAATCCGACAAGCGCGATGGCGGTGTGGAAGGCGGCCTTGCGGTCGGTCTTCCCTGCCATCATTTCGAGCAGGCGGGCGTTGTTGGCCTTGCTGTCGCCATGGGCGCCGGCGAAGCGTGCGCTGTGTATGCCCGGTGCGCCTCCGAGAGCGTCGACGCAGAGGCCGGAATCGTCGGCGGCACAGGCATAGCCATAGCGGGAGTAGACCCATTGGGCTTTTGCCAGCGCGTTTCCGTCGAAAGAGTCGGCATCCTCCGGGATGTCGTCGTGGCATCCTATGTCGGCAAGTCCGAGCACACGGAAGCGCCCGTCGAGAAGACGGCGCAGTTCGTGGAGCTTGTGCGGGTTGTTGGTGGCGAAGACAAATTCTTCCATTGCTGTATTCACAACGTTGATACAGGGTGTTTTATTGCCTGTTCAACCGATGACGACGTTGATGATTTTTCCGGGAACGACAATAATTTTGCGTATTGTCTTTCCTTCGAGCCATTTTGCGGCACCTTCGGCTTCGAGTGCCGTTTTCTCGATGACTTCACGCGGGGCGTCGACCGGTACGGTAATGTTGTAACGGGCTTTGCCGTTGAACGACACTGCCATTGTCACGGAGTCCTCGCGGAGGAAGGACTCGTCGAATGCGGGCCAGGGGGCGTCGACGATGCTCGACTCGTGGCCGAGGGCGCCGCGCCAGAGAGCTTCGGCGATGTGGGGCGCGAAGGGCGATACCACCACAAGGAGCTTCTCGAGAACATCCTTGCTGCGGCATCCCTGTGCGGCAAGCTCGTTGACGCATATCATGAACGCGGCCACGGATGTGTTGAACGAGAATCCTTCGATGTCGCCTGTCACTTTCTTGATGAGCTTGTGCAGGCTCTTGAGGTTGTCGCGCGAGGGCTCGGAAGCGTCGGCGAGCATGTTGTCGCCTTTGTAGAACAGGCTCCAGAGCTTCTTGATGAAGCGGTAGACGCCGTCGATGCCGTTGGTGTCCCAGGGTTTGCTCTGCTCGAGCGGGCCGAGGAACATTTCGTACAGGCGGAGGTGGTCGGCGCCGTAACGTTCGACCATATCGTCGGGGTTGACGACGTTGAACATCGACTTGGACATCTTTTCGACGGCCCAGCCGCAGATGTAGCGGCCGTCGTCGTCGAGCACGAACTCGGCATCGGCGAATTCGGGACGCCATTTGCGGAATGCCTCGGTGTCGAGGACGTCGTTGCTGACCATGTTGACGTCCACGTGTATGGGGGTGACATCGTAATCAGCCTTTTTGCCGGCGCTTACGAATGTGTTTGTATCCTTGATTCGGTACACGAAGTTGCTTCGGCCCTGAATCATGCCCTGGTTGATGAGCTTGCGGAAGGGCTCGTCCTCGCACACCTCGCCCAGGTCGAAGAGGAATTTGTTCCAGAACCGGCTGTAGATGAGGTGGCCTGTCGCATGTTCGGAGCCGCCGATATAGAGGTCGACCTGACGCCAGTACTCGTCGGCTTCGCGCGATACGAGAGCTTTATCGTTGTGCGGATCCATATAGCGCAGATAGTAGGCCGACGAGCCTGCGAAGCCGGGCATCGTGTTGAGTTCGAGCGGATAGCC
>JAIDUY010000484.1 GCA_029059965.1 Muribaculaceae bacterium | reverse complement strand
CAAACTGAAGGCACATTGCCTCCGAAGCTACGGATTGCATTGTCGACATCCGCGTGCTGAGAGGCCATAGCATCGCCTTGTTCTTTGGTGGGCATGACGTTGGAGTATCTGCTCATAGCCTCATTCCAAGTCATCTCTTCCGTGCAAGTCAGTGAGAGGATGAATCGCTGACCGTCCTTGATTATCACCACGCCAAGCTTCTCGTCGCCCGGCTGCATCAGGCTGCGCCAGTTGCTTTGGTTGAAATAATATGTCTGACCGTCAGAAGCGCGAACAGCAAGGTCGAGATTGTGTGCTGTTCTCGACTGATTGCGCTGTTGTTGAATACGTTCGCGTTCGGCGGCCTCCTGCCTCTGACGCTCTCGCTCTTCCGCTTCCTGCCTTTGGCGTTCGCGTTCAGCTGCTTCCTGTTCCTGTCGTTCGGCTGCGGCGATTTCTTCGGGGGTGGGGCCGGCGGGTTGCTCGGGTAAGGAATCAAGGATAACCTCGGGTTCGATGACTTCGGCGAGGAGGGTGTCGCCGACTACGGGGTCGGGCGTAGGCGCGGACTCGCCACCACGGCTTATGGTGAAGCCGAGGATGGCTGCAAGGATGACTACTGCGGCTATGGCGGCGCCGATTATCATACCTTTGCGGTTCGGGCGCGTGGCGGGTGCGACCGGCTTTGGTTTGTCGGATTCCTTCAAGGGCTTTGTCTCATTGGATTTGCCCAAGCGGACGGTGCCGACGCCCTCGGTGCGGGCGGATTCGATGCCGAGGGCAGCAAGCATGGCGCCTGCGTCGGGATAGCGGTCGTCCTTATTCATGGCCATGGCACGGGTCATGACCGTGCGGAGCCGTTCGCTCAGGGGCAGTGCGGCGATGGTGGCCGCAGGTTCGCCGAAGGGAAACTCACCTGCCGTGGAGGGGTTGTGGCTCGTGGCGGCGGTGTAGAGCGTGGCGCCGAGGGCATAGACGTCGGCGGCGGGGCTGAATGTGCGTATGCCCTTGTACTGCTCCAGCGGGGCGAAGCCGTCGGAGCAGGCCATGGTGTTGACGGTCGATGTCGCCGAGCCGTCGGCATTGTAGTGCTTGCTCAGGCCGAAGTCGATGAGCACGGGGCGCACGCTGCCGTCCTTGTTCTCGGCGAGCATGATGTTGCCGGGCTTGATGTCGAGGTGCGTCACGCGCGCTCTGTGCAGGTAGGCCGCGGCGTCGACAACGGGATAGACCAGCGAGGCGATGTCGGCCTCGGAGAGCGGTCCCTGCTCGCGGATATAGTCGGACAGGCTGCGGCCCTTGAGGTACTCCATCACATAGTAGGCCGTGCCGTTGGCCTCGAAAATCTCGTTGACCTTGACGATGTTCGGATGCCTGGAGCCATAGTCCTTGAGGCGCCGCGCCTCGGCGACGAAATCCTTGAGGCTGTTGGCCACTATGGCCTGCGAGACATCGGTGCCCGGGCAGATAACAGAAGTGGCGTCGCCGCCGCGGTTGCAATGGTCGCTCATAAAATGCTCCTTCACGGCCACGAAAGCCTCGACGCTGAGGCTGCCGACCTGCACGTCGCACGAAGCGAGATAAGTAATGCCGAAGCCGCCTGCGCCGAGCACATGCTCGATGCGGTAATCAAGTTCGCCGCGAAGCACAGTTCCCGGTCTGAGAGCCTTGTTGTTTTCCATTGCTATGAGGTTTAGTTGCACAAAGATAGGCAAAAAGCCCCAAAC
>JAIDUY010000483.1 GCA_029059965.1 Muribaculaceae bacterium | reverse complement strand
CATAATCTTGATGCTTCTGAACAACAAGACTAATAAACCAAATTCAAATCAAAAAATCAATGTACTCTTGTATTTGATTAAATACTAATATATTAATCGCAGTGGTTGGATTTTTATCGCACCACTACTAATCAGATAAAAAGAAAACATATGGAAGACAATCTGAATTATACTCCCGAGAACATAACTTCGCTCGGGCCGGACGAAATCTTCGTCTTCGGAAGCAATCTCGATGGACTACATTGCGGAGGAGCGGCACGCACCGCCGTCGAGCGTTTCGGTGCCGTCATGGGGCAGGGTGTAGGCATTCAGGGGCACTCCTATGCCATCCCGACCATGCAGGGCGGGGTGGAGACCATCAAGCCCTATGTCGACGATTTCATTGAGCTTGCCCGCGAATGGGACCAGACGACATTCTATGTCACCCGCATCGGATGCGGCATCGCCGGCTTCACCGACGAGCAGATAGCGCCTCTGTTCGCCGATGCGATGGAGCTGTACAACGTCCGTCTTCCGCGCTCTTTCGTCGAGGTTCTCAGACGTAAGCGCTGAGGTCTATCACCCGGCCGTCTTCGGGCACAATGAGATTGCCGCCGTATAGCCCGGCGGCCTCGGAGCGGTACAGCTCTTCGCGTCGCGGCAGGCTGCGGTCCTCGCAGTGAACGAGGACAAGATTCGGAATCCCCGTTTCCTGCGCTGTCCGAGCCACATCGGCCACGGTATAGTGGTGCTTTTCGTAGGGCTGATAGATGTCGCGGTCGGCAAAGCGGCAGAACGCGCCGCACACGAGCCAGTCGGCGCCGCGGAAAGCCTCGGCATTGTGCGCTGTCAGAGCCTCGTCGCCTGTCGCGGCAAGGGTCAGGCCATTGTCGAGTTGCAACCTGAATCCTGTCTGGCGGACATTCATTGACCGGACATCGAAGAATTCCGTCCGGTGTCCGTCGATGTCGATGCAGTCGCCGTCGGCGACAATGTGGAATTCGGTGGCTTCCTCCACCCGCTTGTAATCGGCCGTATGCAGGGTGAGCCTGCAGATGGTGCGCAATGCTTCGACGACATCGCTGTTGCCGTAGAGGTGCAGCCGCTCCGTCTCTCCGCCCTCGCGCATGCGCTGGGCTGCGGCCCGCAAAATCCATACTGCTCCGAGGATATGGTCGGTATGGGCGTGGCTTACGAAGAAATGGCGCAGTGCCGATGCGTCGGTTCCCGCCTCGCGGAGCCGTGCGAGAATGCCGTTGCCGCCGCCTGCGTCGACGAGCAGCATCAGCCCGTTGTCGCGCAGCAGAAAGCATGAATTGTAGCTGCGGGTCGGAAACGCGCTTCCGGTTCCGAGCATAGTGATGGTTGGATTCATGTTGCAAAGTTAGCAAAGAAAATCGAAAAATCCCGTTCTGAGCGTTTCAGAACGGGATTTTTCGATTATAGGGGATGCGATATGCGTCAGCGGACGGGGATGCGCAGGGTGCTCGTTCCGGCTGCGGTGCGTACGCGCAGCAGGTAGAGGCCGGGCGATGTCGCGCCGAGGTTGAGCTCGTCGCTGTCGGCTACGCTCATGATGAGGTTGCCGGCGGTGTCATAGAGGTCGAGGTTCTCGATGGCAGCTGACGAGCGAACGTGCAGTGTTCCGCTTGCGGGCAGGGGATAGGCGCTCACCTGTTCGGCTGCCACTTCGATGCCTTCGACACCTGCTGCCTCGGGCAGACGGGGGA
>JAIDUY010000482.1 GCA_029059965.1 Muribaculaceae bacterium | reverse complement strand
TGACGAGCACGGCGGGGATGGAGTTGCCGAGCTGATATGCCTCGAAGAGTTCGCCGTAGTTGTCGACGTCGACGCTCACTACGGTCACCTGTCCGTTGTAGTCGCGTGCTATTTCTTCAAGCACGGGAGCGAGCTGGCGGCAGGGGCCGCACCATACGGCGTTGAAGTCCAGCACGGTGAGATTGGGCACGCGCACGCCGGGGGCGTAGGCTGCCGCGTTGTCGAGCTCGTGCACGGTGCCGTCGGGCTCGTAGGCATTGGCCATCACATAGTCCTCGCTGACTTCGATGACATCTTCGACTTTGCCGTTTTTGTCGTTGTCGGCGGCTTCCTTGCTGCCGCAGGACACTGCCAGCAGGGCTGCGGCAAGGTATAATGCAATCTTTTTCATATTATATGTCTTTAGGTAACAAGGGCAGGCCGAGAGCGTAGCGCTCATGGCCTGCCCATGGGTTTAAACGGTTTGGACCGTCGTTATGTTTTATGCGAGAGCGGCGTTGGTCTTGTGGACGGCGGCGGCGCTGGCGGCGAAGAGAGCCTTCTCCTCGTCGTTGAGGTCGAATTCAACGACCTTCTCGATACCGTTGCGGCCCAGGATGCAGGGAACGCCGATGCAGAGGTCCTTCTCGCCGTACTCGCCTTCGAGCAGTGCGGAGCAGGAAATCATGCGCTTCTGGTCGCCCAGGACGGCGGCTACTACCTGTGCTGCGGCAGCACCGGGAGCGTACCATGCGGAGGTGCCCAGGAGTTTGGTCAGGGTGGCGCCGCCTACCATGGTGTCGGCAGCTACCTTGTCGAGCTGCTCGGCGGGCATGAGGCTTGCTGCGGGGATGCCGCGGTAAGCTGCATAGCGCTTCAGAGGAATCATGGTGGTGTCGCCGTGGCCGCCGATGACGATGCCTTCGACTTCGTTGTAGTTGCAGTTCAGCGCTGTAGCCAGGAAGTAGCGGAAGCGTGCGCTGTCGAGGGCGCCGCCCATGCCGATGATGCGGTTCTTGGGCAGATTGGTGGTCTTGTGGATCAGGTAGGTCATGGTGTCCATGGGGTTGCTGACACACAGGATGATGGCATTGGGCGAGTGGGCGAGTACGTTCTCGACTACGCTGCGTACGATGCCGGCGTTGACGCCGATGAGTTCCTCGCGGGTCATGCCGGGCTTGCGGGGGATACCCGAGGTGATGACAACCATGTCGCTGCCTTCGGTGGCGGCATAGTCGTTGGTCACGCCGCGCAGCACGGTGTTGGTGCCCAGGATGCTGGCGGTCTGCATGATGTCCATGGCCTTGCCTTCGCTCACGCCTTCCTTGATGTCGAGCAGTACGACTTCATCAGCAATCTGATTGCAAACCAGTACGTTTGCGCATGTGGCGCCCACGTTGCCGGCGCCTACAACTGTAACTTTTGACATATCGTTGACTTTTAGAGTATGTGTTTATGTTCGAAACGTGCGGACCATATCGGCTGGCGACATAATCCAAGTGCAAATATAGCACTTTGCCGCCATCCCTCCAAATAAAAAATGCGACGCACCGCCATGTGGCGGCACGTCGGTATGCGGTGGTGGCTCGGTTTAGCGTGTCAGGCGCAGGCTCTCGCCGTCGACACTCAGCACGAATACGCCCTCGAAGGGCAGTGTGAATGTAGGATTGCCGGGAGTCGGCTCGCCTAAGGCAATGCCCTGGAGCGAGTAAAGACGGGCATTTTCGAAATCGCCGGCGATGGTATAGGCGCCGTCGCCATGGCGTTCGAGAGTCCACGTCGGCTCGGCCCTTATTTCGTCGACGGATGATTCGCCGACTTCGTGAATATTCTGGAAGCCGCTCCACATGAAGTGTGCCTTGTATTTTGCGAGCTGACCTTTGG
>JAIDUY010000481.1 GCA_029059965.1 Muribaculaceae bacterium | reverse complement strand
CTGCCAGCTTCCAGTTGGGCACGATGTCGGCGGTGGCGTCGAGGAAGTAGTTGGCAATCTGATTCAGGACCTGACCCTTGTAGGGAATACCTTTCGGAAGAACGACGTCGAAGGCCGAGATGCGGTCGGTGGCGACCATCAGAAGGAGGTCGTTGCCAAGGGTATAGACGTCGCGGACTTTGCCGTGGTAGACTCCGGTCTGGCCGGGGAAGTTGAAATCGGTGGATGTGAGTGTCATCTGCTTGGGCGGGGATTCCGCGCTTTATGGGTTGTTATGTTGTGGGTTCGGATTCTGTCGCCGACGCTTCGGCCTCGGCTTCGCGACGGGCACGTGCCTCGGCCTCCTGCGCCTTGTCGTAGCGCTCGTAGGCCTCGACTATGCGCTGCACAAGGTGATGGCGCACGATGTCCTTCTTGGTAAACTCGACGCGCCCCACGCCGTCCACGCCGTCGAGAATCTTCAGCGCCTGCACCAGGCCGCTGGAGGTGGAGCGGGGAAGGTCGATCTGGGTGACGTCGCCGGTGATTATCATCTTCGCGTTCATGCCCAGACGGGTCAGGAACATCTTTATCTGATGCGTGGTGGTGTTCTGGGCCTCGTCGAGGATGATGATGGCGTCGTTGAGGGTGCGGCCGCGCATGAATGCCAGCGGAGCAATCTGTATGACCTTGGTCTCCATGTACTCCTTGAGCTTGACCGCAGGAATCATGTCCTCCAGGGCGTCGTAGAGCGGCTGCAGGTAAGGGTCGATTTTATCCTTCATGTCGCCGGGGAGGAAGCCGAGCTTCTCGCCCGCCTCGACTGCCGGACGCGACAGTATGATTTTGCGCGCCTCACGGTTCTTCAGCGCCCTCACGGCAAGCGCGATGGCTATATAGGTCTTGCCCGTGCCGGCGGGGCCCAGGGCGAAAGTCAGGTCGTGGGTGGCGAACGTTTCGGCAAGCACGGCCTGGTTCGGGGTCCGCGCCGCGATGGGCTTGCCGTTGACGCCGTAGATTATGGCGCCGTCGTGATGGCGCTCGCGGGGAGCGCTGCCCTTGACGATGTCGATGATAACGTCCTCGGGGAGCGAGTTGTACTGCTCGGCATAGGATGCGAGCTCCTGCATCTTGGACTCGAAGTCGCCCGTCTCGCCCTCCTCGCCGACAACGCGTATCACGCTGCCTCGCGCCGAAATACGAAGCTTGGGATACAAGTTCTTGATAAGATGCATGTTGCTGTTGTTGACGCCGTAGAACTGTACGGGGTCAACCTTGTCGATGATGACTATTCGTTCTATCATATACAGCTGAACGTGATGAAAAGGGCTTACGGACGCACAAAGTTACGAATTTTTTCGCGCGCGCCACGCCTGCCCGTGCATTAATTATATTATAAAGACAATCTTTGTCCGGATTTGGTTGGCGCGAATGTTAAACTTTTGTACTTTTGCATCTGTCCGGCGGAATAAGGCTCCGACGATTGTTATACCATAAACTAAAGCAAAATCCCGACAATCCATAAAACCCCGTTTAACATTGACTGACATGGAATACCTCACTAACGAAAAGCTTGTCATCATCGGCGCAGCCGGTATGATAGGATCCAACATGGCTCAGACAGCGCTCATGATGCGCCTCACCCCCAACATCTGTCTCTACGACCCCTATGCGCCGGGCCTTGAGGGCGTTGCCGAGGAGCTCTACCATTGCGCATTCGAAGGTGCCAACATCACCTATACCTCCGACATAGCCGAAGCCCTCACCGGCGCCGACTACATCGTCAACTCCGGCGGCGCAGCACGCAAGGCCGGCATGACCCGCGAAGACCTCCTCAAGGGCAACGCTCAGATTGCCGAGCAGTTCGGCAAGGACGTGCGCCGCTACTGCCCCGACGTCAAGCACATCGTGGTCATCTTCAACCCCGCCGACATCACCGGCCTGATTACTCTGCTCTACTCCGGCCTCAAGCCCGGACAGGTATCCACTCTGGCCGCACTCGACAGCACCCGCCTTCAGGATCAGCTCGTCAAGTACTTCAAAGTACCCGCCGCCCGCATCGAGAACTGCCGCACATACGGCGGCCACGGCGAACAGATGGCCGTATTCGCATCCACAACGACAGTCGACGGACGCAAGCTCACCGAAATCATCGGCACCGAAGAGCTCCCCGAAAGCGAGTGGAACGAGATGAAGCAGCGCGTCATCCAGGGAGGCAAGCACATCATCGACCTCCGAGGCCGCTCCTCATTCCAGAGCCCTGCATACCTCTCCATCGAGATGATAGCAGCCGCAATGGGCGGCAAGCCCTTCCGCTGGCCTGTCGGCACATACGTCCACAACGACAAGTTCGACCACGTGATGATGGCCATGGAGACCACCGTCGACCGCAACGGCGTACACGTACAGCCCGTCAAAGGCACACCCGCCGAAGAAGCCGAGCTCGAAAAGAGCTACCACCACCTCTGCGCCCTCCGCGACGAGGTAATCTCCCTCGGCGTCCTGCCCCCCATCGCCGAGTGGCACACTCTCAACCCCAACATCAAGTAAGCCCGACCTGACATCCCAAACAGCGGCAGCGGATAGCACCTACTACCCGCTGCCGCTTTTTTATGCCCTCCGTCAACAGGATGTCCGCCCTGACGTATCTCCGAATGTAGGGCTGAACCACGGTGCAGCCGCCCACGCCGAAGCCACGCAACGGAGGTGTGCCGGGAAAGGAAACGAAATTATCGTGCCAGCTCGCGCATTCGTTTCTGGCGGAGCTTGGCGTTGCGGCGGTTGTCAAGCTCGGGATGCGAAGCCGCATATTCCACGAAATTGACACGCTGCTCAATGGTCGGCTGATTCTCGGCCACGCGGGCGTCTATGCGGTTGTGGCCGAGTAACTCAAGTTCCTGGCGGTAGGCATTGCCGCGCGCGCGGAAATGCATGAATCG
>JAIDUY010000480.1 GCA_029059965.1 Muribaculaceae bacterium | reverse complement strand
GTTCTGCCGGAGGTGCTGCTCGTTCCGTCGGCGGTGCTGAGCAGAACGGAATATCTCTACACGCCCAGCGATCGAGTGGCCAATGTGCTCGTACCCGCCGGCGTCTATATGCTCCTGGCCGCTTGCTGGAAGCGTATCGGAATCACGACGGTCCTGTCGCTGCCGCTGATGGTGCTGTGTGCGTTTCAGATTGTGCTGCTCTACCTCTATGGGGAGTCCATCATAGCCATCGACATGTTCCTGAATGTGGTGACGACGAATGTCTCGGAAGCCACGGAGCTTCTCGGAAACCTCGTTCCGGCCATCTTAACAGTATGCGCCATATATCTTCCTCCGCTGACGACCGGTATCGTACTGAGCCTGCGCGGACATTTCACCACCGGGTCGCAGCGTCGCCCTATGCTTGTGGCCGGCGGCGTCACGCTTGCCTGCGGCCTTGTGGCTATGGGCTGCGCCTATGCCTTCGACCGCGACTATTCGCCAGTCCGCTCGCTGTTCCCCGCCAATGTCATCTCCAATATGTTCGAGGCCTGCGAAAGGACGGAGGCTTCGAACCGCTATGACGAGACGTCGGCTGATTTTTCGTTTGGCTCGGTGGCAACACGCCCCGACAGCGCCGACGTGTATGTGCTTGTCATAGGCGAGACTTCCCGTGCGGGAAACTGGCAGCTAAACGGCTATGAAAGGCCCACAAATCCGCGCCTGAGCCGCCGCGGCGGTGTTAACTTCTTCAGCAAGGCTCTTTCGGAGAGTAATACCACCCACAAGAGCGTGCCCCTGCTGATGTCCGGCCTCGACAGCTCAAATTACGGAGATTCGATATACAGTGTAAAGGGTGTCATTGATGCGTTCAAGGAGGCTGGATTCGCCACGGCGTGGATTTCCAGCCAGGAACGCAACGGTTCGCTGATTGATTTCTTCGGCGAGCAGGCCGATTCGGTGCGTTTCCTGATGGACGACGGACGCCAGCACCGCGACACCGAGCTTATCCCCTGCCTCGCGCATGTCATCGACGCCGCCGGCGACAGGCCTCTGTTTGTGGTCATTCATACCTACGGCTCGCATTTCAATTATCGCGACCGCTATCCCGACGGCTTCGGAGCCTTCCTGCCCGACGACGCCACCGAGGCCGAGGTGTCCAACCGCGATGAACTCATCAATGCCTACGACAATGCTATAATGTACACCGACCTCGTGCTCGACAGTATCATCGCCACGGTAGAGAGCACAGGGCGCTCCGCCGCCCTGCTCTATCTGGCCGATCATGGCGAAGATATTTTCGATGACAGCCGCGGCCGTTTCCTGCATGCGTCACCGTCCCCGACGTATTATCAGCTGCATGTGCCCGTGCTGACATGGACATCCGAGGCATACCGCCGCGGACATCCACACCGGTCGGGACAGCTCGAAGCTCACGCCGACTGCAACGTCTCCTCGAGCCTGAGCGCCTTCCATACTATCGCGGGCCTCGCGGGCCTGTCCATGCCGTGCTACAGGCCCGAAGCCGATTTGTCGTCGCGGCGTTTCGAGGAGCCTGTCCGCTTATATCTGAACGACTACAACGAGTCTGTGCCGCTTGTGCGTTCGGGCTTGCGCGAAGTCGACATCGAACAGCTCGGCAGGCGCTCAATATCCTGCGAGTGACGATTGGTGAAAATTTTCAAAGCGAAAGACTTTGTAATACGCGTGAATTTTCAAAGTTGTCCGTTTTGAAAATTCAATCATCTATCAATCAATAACCTAAAATATTTTCATTATCGAAAAGTTTTCCAAAACGAAAATTTTGGAAAACTTTTTTGCGCCGCATGATTTGCAAATACGGATAATGATTCATAACTTTGCGGGACTGAAAAACACGATAAAACATACATCGAAATACAATACACAATGATACAGGTAGTAGTAAAGAGAGACGGACGCGTTGTCGGGTACAACGAGGAAAAAATCAAAGCCGCCATCCGCAAGGCCATGCTCACCACCGAGCTTGGCGAGGATGAAGCTCTCATACAGAAAATCGCCGACCGCATCGGCGCACGCGGCGGCGAGCGCATGACCGTCGAGGAAATCCAGGACATGGTCGAGCTCTAGCTGATGAACAGCCCCCGCAAGGAGGTGGCAAAGCGCTACAT
>JAIDUY010000048.1 GCA_029059965.1 Muribaculaceae bacterium | reverse complement strand
GGTTGACAAGCAGAGGCTCTTCAGCGGGCTTGAGGCCTGCCTGCTCGGCGGTGCCGATGTTGGACTCGCGGAAGCGGAAGATGCCGTTGCCGTTATACTTCATGCCGACCCAGAAAAGGGGTTCTGCGCCGTTGGCACCCTGGGTGGAGGTGATGGCGAAGCCGCACTTGATACAGCCGTAGCTCCAGGGAGCACCGTAGAAGTAGAGCCAGTTGTTCTCCATCCACGAGGGATAGTTCTGCGGAAGGGCGATAGCCGAAGCGGGAATCACGCGGATGCAGACGTTGCGGTCGTTGACGTAGAGGTCCTCGCCGTAGATGTAGAGGCCGAAGGGATCCTTGTACGCGTTGTTGCCGGTGTTGTCGAGAACGACAGCCTGGAAGGTCTCGCCGCCTACCTTGGAGATGTAGAAGAGCTTGCCGTCGCCGTCGGTGGAACCGGTGGCGGAGTAGACGAACTTGCGGCCTGCGCTGGCACCGTAGATACGGTTGCTGTACTCGAGGAGCTGGAAGGTGTGGGGAATTTCGCCCACGTCGTAGGTAGTTGATGTGCCGTCGGAGTAGACACAGTGGAGGGAGTTGTCGTCGCCGGCGTAGTAGAGACCTGCGGGCATACCCATGTCGGCACCGCCAGCGGCGAGTGCTGCGCTGCCTTCGATGGTGAGGTAGCTCCAGCCGTCGGCTGCCTTGTAGGTGTCGACGAGGTCAACGGGAACGACGGCGGTGATGTTGCTCTCGGCGGTGAATACGCCTGCTGCCATGGCTGCGGGGTAGGTGGAGGCTACTTCGAGACGCTCGATGCCACTCTGTGCGAAGCAGTCGGCCTCGAGGATGGCGAGGATGTTGCCGAGCTTGAGGTTCTTGAGGTTAACGCAACCGCGGAAGGCGTCCTGCTTTACTACAGTCACCTTCTCGGGGAGGTTGACGGTGGCGAGGGCTGCACAGCCGGAGGCAACGCCGAAGGGCACCTCTGCGGTCTCGAGGCTGAGGGTGGCGAGGGAGGCGTTCTCGGCGGTGACGTAGCGACCTACGGTGCCGCGGAGGGTGGCGGCGGTGAGGCCGGTGTCGTACATGGAGTAATCGCCGAATACCACGCACTTGTCGAGCTTGATTTCAGTGAGGTTCTTGGCGCCGTAGAATGCGTAGGGAGCAATTTCAACGAAGTCCTGGGTGAAGGTGGTGGCGGCAGCCTTGGGAGCGTAGCTCAGCAGGCGTGCGCCGTCCTTGCTCTGGATGAAGGAACCTTCGGCGTCGGTGCTGAACTTCTCGTTCTCGGCAGCTACGCTGAACTTGGCGATGTTGGGGCAGCCCATGAACACGCCGTCGCCGATGCGCTCGGTGGCTGCGGGGATGCTGACCGAAGTGAGGCCTGCGTTGCGTGCGAAAGTCTGAGCGCCGATGCGGGTTACGCCTTCCGAAATCTTCAGCTCGCCGCTGAGGCCGGAGCCGGAGAATGCCATGTCGCCGATGGTTTCGAGGGTGGCGGGGAAGTTGATGTCGCTCACGCCCGAGTTCTGGAATGCGAGAGCCTCGATGGAGGTGACAGCATCGCCGAGCACGACCTTGCGGAGGGCTGCGGTGCCGGAGAATGTGCCGGAGGCGATGGTCTCGAGGCTGTTGGGCAGGGTGATTTCCTCGATGGCTGTGCCTGCGAAGGCGCTGGTGCCGATGGAGGTCACGGCACTTTCGAAGATGACGTCCTTAAGGAGCGAGCAGCTTTCGAAGTAGCTTGCGGGGAGCTCGGTGACATTGCCGCCGAGAACGACCTTCTCGATGGTCTTCACGCCACGGAAGGGCTTGTCGGTCATGGCAGTTGCCTTCTCGGGATCGAGGGCGTGGTAGAGGTAGACTTCCTTGAGGGCGCTGTTGCCGCCTTCGTTGAAGCTGCCTGCGGTGAGTTCAAGAGGATTGGGACCTTCGAGGATGGTGAGCTTCTGAAGGCCGGTGCAACCCTTGAAGAGCGAGCCGGGGAACTTGTCGATGTTGCCGGGGATGGTGATTTCGGTCAGCGCCGTGCAGTTGGTGAACATGTTCTGCTGCAGCTTGGCGAGGTTGTTGGACAGGGTCACCGAGGAGAGCTGGGAGCAATCCTGGAATGCGCCGATACCTACGGTTGTCACGGTGTTGGACATCACGATGGATGTGATGGGCTGAGCCTTGAAGGCGTTGCCTACGCTTGTGACGGTATAGGTCTTGTTGTTGTAGGGTACTTCGTCAGGGATGACGATTGCGCCGGAGTACTCGGTGGGGGCTGTGCCGTTTTCGGGGGTAGCCTTGCCGGGAGCCTGAGCCGTGAGCTTGTTGCCGGAGGCCTTGTAGACGATGCCTTCGTAGAGGAATGTCTGAGCGGATGCTCCGAATCCCATGGCTACGATGAGCGCTGCGGCAAGACCCGTGCGTTTCAGGGTAAAGTTTGACATAGGTTTGATATTGTTGGTATTAAATTGATTGTTTGCGTCTTAAGGTCGGCGGTATAATCTGATGGGCCGAGCGGCCCCGCGTGATGTTGTTACAGCAATTGTGTTTGCGGGACAAATTTATATATTAATTTGCAGAGCGACAAATTTTTTTTAACTCTTAACAAATAGTTTTCACGATTAACCTGACGTGCATAAACGCCGCGGCGCGGCTTCCGGTCGGGAAGTCGCGCCGCGGCGTCGGAGGGCGTACGCGTCAGAGGTATCGTTCGGACAGGCGGCTGTAGGCGTCGGTCTGCTTGAACTGCTCCAGCCATGTGTCGAGGGAGTCAAGCAGGGTGCTGTCGCCGGGCGCCACAGCCCACACCTGGAACTGATTGAAGCTCACGGGTGTGGATATGTCGAGCACGGGATAATCGGCGGCCACGCGGCTCGCCACGGCCTCGTTGACCACGGCATGGCGGATTTCGCCGTTGGCGGTCAAGATGGCCAGATGCTCGGAGTTGTATTCGGGCAGGGTCTCGAGGTAGATAGTGTCGCCGACTTCATGCGCCATGTTGCGCAGGCGCGAGCGCACCGGCGAGCCGGGGGCAAGCCATACGGTGTCGCCGCGCAGGTCGAGCTGGCTGCGGACGGGGCCGAGGCCGGATGTGTCGCGCCGCTGCACAAGCACCTGACGGTCAAGGTAGACGGGGCATGTCAACGGAAAGTATTCCTTGAGGCGCGCCGTGGCGGGAATGGTGGCCACAAGGAGGTCGTACTTGCCGTCGCGGAGGCCGAGAAAGGCGTCGTCGAGGTTTCCGACGGGATAGAAAGCCACCTTCATGCCGTGGGCGTCGGCGATGCCGCGCAGTATGGAGTAGTCGAAGCCTTCGGCTGTATCGTTCTCGAAAGTATAGGTAAGCGGCGACATCTCGATGGCTACGGCGAGGGTATCGCCGCCGGGACGACGGTACTGCTCGACAAGCTGCGAGCAGCTGCTGTCGCCGCAGTGTCGCACTGCGCCTATGCATATCATTAGCACTATTATCACCGCCAGCAGAACCGGCAGACGTGATTTGAGTCTGTCTGCTTTCATTGTCAAAGATATTTTCAATAAATAACGCCAGAAGCGCCGCTATGGTTGCTTTTTTGACCCCGCGGCCTGCTCTGTTTGGCGGGAAATCGCTAACTTTGCGCCCGAATGAATATTTCAGCATACATACGCCTCGTTATGGCGGCTGTCGCTGTCACGGCAGCCATAGCGCTCCCCTGCCCCGCCACGGCCCAGCTGACGGCAGGCACCGACGGCGCTTCCGGCGAGTCGGCACCCTCGTCGCGCAAGCCGGTCATCGCCCCTTCCTACGCTTGGAAGCTGCTGGCGCCCCTGGGTCTGCGCGAAGAGGCCACAATCGACACGCTGTTCGAGAACTATTCGCGCCGCTCAGTCCCGTCCGA
>JAIDUY010000479.1 GCA_029059965.1 Muribaculaceae bacterium | reverse complement strand
CTCCTTCATCACAAGACAAAAATCACTCAGAGATATGCGACCCCAGCATTAACAAATATTGGGGAACCGGCTCTTAGTTGACTTTGAAGCGTGGCTTGCCTGTGGCAAGGAAGCTGACGGCCTGGTCGGCGGCGGCGATGCCGGCGTTCATGTTGGCCTCGCGAGTCTGGGCGCCACACTTCTTCGGGGTGAAGAAGACGCGTGTGCCGAAGCGCTCGACGAGCTCGGCGGCATTGTCGGGCTTGACGTCGGCAAAGTATTTCAGGTCGGGGCGTTCCTCAAGGACTTCGGCCAGCTCTGCCTCGTTGATGACCTCCTTGCGGGCGGTGTTGATGAGTATGGCGCCCTTGGGCATGCTTGCGATGAGTGCACGGCCGATGGAGCCTACGGTCTGCGGAGTGGCGGGGATGTGGATGGATACGATATCGTTGCCGGCATAGAGTGCCTCGATGCTTTCGGCGGGTTCGACGCCATGTTCTTTCATCACCTCGGCCTTGCAGAAGGGGTCGACGGCGCTGACTTTGGCACCGAAGCCTTCAAGAACCTTGGCGACATTGCGGCTCACCTGACCGAAGGCCTGAAGGCCGACGCGCTTGCCGGAAATCTCGCAGCCGGTGGTGCCGTCGTAGTTGTTGCGGCCGGCCATGATGGCCATGCCGAGTACGAGCTCGGCCACGGCGCGGCTGTTCTGTCCCGGGGTGTTTTCGACCACAATGTTGCGGGCGGTGGCTGCGGCGAGGTCGATATTGTCGTAACCAGCGCCGGCGCGTACTATTATTTTGAGACGCGGAGCTTTGTCCATCAGCGCGGCGTCGATTTTGTCGGAGCGCACAATCAGGGCGTCGGCGTCGGCCACGGCATCCTCAAGCTGACTGCGTTCGGTGTACTTCTCGAGCAGGGCGAGTGTGTGACCCGCTTCCTCGACTTTTGCCCGGATGGCTTCGACGGCCTTGGGGGCAAAGTGCTTTTCTGTCGCTACAAGAATCTTCATGACAAGCTCTTTTTATATTAATGAGTGGATTCGAAGTCGTGCATGGCCTCGACGAGAACCTTGACGCTCTCCAGGGGAAGCGCGTTGTAGAGCGAGGCGCGGAAGCCGCCGACGCTGCGGTGTCCCTTGATGCCGACGATGCCGCGGGCCTTGCAGAAGTCCACGAATGCGCCTTCGAGTTCCTTGTACTCGGGAGTCATGACGAAGCATACGTTCATGATGGAGCGGTCGGCGGGGTCGGTCACGGTGCCGGTGAACATGCGGCTTTCGTCAATGGCGCCGTAGAGGGTTGCTGCTTTCTCGAGGTCACGGCGTTCGAGTTCGGAAATACCGCCGAGCTGCTTGTAGTAGCGCAGGGTCTGGAGTGCGGAGAAGATGGGGAGCACGGGAGGTGTGTTGAACATCGAGCCCTTCTTGATGTGCGTGCGGTAGTCGAGCATGGTGGGGATGGGGCGGTCGACGTGTCCGAGGGCCTCGTCGCGTACTATTACCAGAGTGACGCCTGCAGGTGCGAGGTTCTTCTGTGCGCCGGCATAGATGGCGTCGTAGTTGCTGAAGTCGATGGGACGCGAGAAGATGTCCGAGCTCATGTCGGCAATCATGCGGCAGGGCATCTGCGGATCGACGCGCAGCTCGGTGCCGTAGATGGTGTTGTTGGTGGTGAAGTGGAAGTAGTCGGAGTCGGCGGGTACTTCGAATCCCTTGGGGATGAAGGTGTAGCCTGCGTCCTTCGAGGAAGCCACGACGTCGACTTCGCCGAACAGGCGGGCTTCCTTGATGGCGTTGGATGCCCATGTGCCGGTGTCGAGGTAGCTGGCCTTCTTCTTGAGGAAGTTGAAAGGAATCATGCAGAACTGCAACGATGCGCCGCCGCCAAGCCACAGAACGCTGAAGCCTTCGGGAATTTCGAGCAGTTCCTTGACCAGCGCGCTCGCTTCGTCGATGACAGCCTGGAATTCCTTGCTGCGGTGGCTGACTTCGAGTACCGACAGTCCGGTGTCGGCAAAGTTCAGAATGGCATCGGCCGTATTCTGGAT
>JAIDUY010000478.1 GCA_029059965.1 Muribaculaceae bacterium | reverse complement strand
ATCGGTCTGGGCAACCGCACCAACACCATCCTCCAGAGCGCGTTCTTCCGCATCACCGAGGTTATCCCCGTTGACCTCGCCATCGAGCAGATGAAGAAATTCATCGTCAAGAGCTACGGCAAGAAGGGTCAGGACGTTGTCGACAAGAACTACGCCGCAGTAGACCGTGGCGGCGAATACCACAAGCTCGCCGTCGACCCCGAGTGGGCAAATCTCCCCGAAGAAGCTCCCGAGGCCAACAACGACCCCGAATTCATCAACCGCATCGTACGCCCCATCAACGCCCAGAACGGCGACCTCCTCAAGGTTTCCGACTTCGAGTCCATGCCCGACGGCACATGGCACCAGGGTACCGCACGCTATGAGAAGCGCGGCGTTGCAGCCTTCGTTCCCGAGTGGCTCGAAGAGAACTGTATCCAGTGCAACAAGTGTGCCTTCGTCTGCCCCCACGCCGCCATCCGTCCCTTCCTGCTGGACGAGAAAGAGACCGCCGCATCGCCCTTCGGCGAAGCAGGCTCCATCCCCGCTATGGGTCCGGCCTTCAAGGGTCTGCGCTTCATCCAGGCCGTCGACGTACTCGACTGCCTCGGCTGCGGCAACTGCGTTGAGGTATGCCCCGGCAAGAAGGGCGTCAAGGCTCTCGAGATGAAGACCCTCCAGAGCCAGCTCAACGTTCAGGCCGACTGGGACTACTGCACCGAGCACGTAAGCTCCAAGCAGGACCTCGTCGACGTAAAACTGAACCCCAAGAACAGCCAGTTCGCAACTCCCCTGTTCGAGTTCTCCGGCGCATGCTCCGGCTGCGGCGAAACTCCCTACGTCAAGCTGATTTCGCAGCTCTTCGGCGACCACGAGATGGTGGCCAACGCTACAGGCTGCTCCTCCATCTACTCCGGCTCCGTGCCCTCCACCCCCTACACCGTCAACGCTCAGGGCAACGGTCCCGCATGGGCCAACTCCCTGTTCGAGGACTTCGCCGAGTTCGGCCTGGGCATGAAGATCGGCACCGAGAAGATTCGCACCCGCCTCGTCGACCTGATGAAGCAGGCCACCGAGTGCCCCAAGTGCTCCGACGAAATCAAGGCTCTGGCAGCCAAGTGGCTCGAAGCTCCCGAGAACCCCGCCTCGACCCGCGAGGTAGCCGACAAGCTCGTGCCTCTGTGCGAAGCCTGCGGCTGCGACACCTGCAAGGCCATCCTCGAGCTCAAGAACTTCCTCGTAGCCCGCTCGCAGTGGATTATCGCCGGTGACGGCGCCGCCTACGACATCGGTTTCGGCGGTCTTGACCACGTGCTTGC
>JAIDUY010000477.1 GCA_029059965.1 Muribaculaceae bacterium | reverse complement strand
GCAGCACGAAGCCATAGCCGTTGCCGACAATTTCCGAAACGAGGAATATGGACATAAGGGGCGCGTGGATGACACCGGCGAAGGTTCCGGCGGCGCCGAAGAGGCAGCACAGACCCACCGGCAGCTTAGCGTCGAAAGCCGCATTTACACCAAGTCCGAATACAAGTCCGGCGAACGCGCCGGCGAAGATGGTCGGAGCGAAGTCGCCGCCGACGCCGCCGCTGCTGTTGCTGGCAATGCAGGCGAAGACCTTGAGCAGCATCACCGCCGCGGCCATCAGCAGCAGCTCCACAGCGTCGGGAGCGCTCGGGTCGAAGAGGGCACCGACGGAAAAGGTGTTGGTGCGTCCGTTCACAAGTTCGGTCAGTGTATCATAGCCCTCGCCAAAAAGGCAGGGAAAGAGCAACACGCAGGTCCCGACTATGGCACCACCCGCGAGAGCGCGCCACCAGCGGTTGGATATGCTGCCGAAAAAACGATGCAGCAGCGCCGTCATGCGATTGTAATAGGCTGAGTAGAAGCCGCACCACAGTCCGAGGAGGGCCACCCAGCCCAGCGTGGAGGGGTCGAAGAAGGCCGTCGGCAGGAAAGCTATGTCGAAGCTGAATCCCGTCAGGGCGTAGCAGCTGAGGCCGCCGCAGATAGCGGCCACCGTCAGCGCCAGCACCGACAGCGTGTTCATGCGCACTTTGAGCACTTCGAGGGTGAATAGCAAACCGGCTATCGGCGCCTTGAAGATGCCCGCTATACCGGCTCCCGCACCACAGCCCATCATTACGCGCCGCATCTCTTCGGGCAGCCCGCAGGCTTTGGCTATGCGGCTGCCGATGGCACCGCCGCTTATGGCAATAGGCCCCTCGGCACCGGCGCTGCCGCCGAAACCAAGAGTGATGATTGCCGCCAGAACCGGCTGCCAGGTCAACCTGGCGTCGAGCACATAGCGATGCTCGGCCAGGGCGCGGGTGAGAGTGTCTGTCTCTTATTCGCGTCTGACGCTGCCGACGATAAG
>JAIDUY010000476.1 GCA_029059965.1 Muribaculaceae bacterium | reverse complement strand
CGGGGTCTTCGCCTCCGGCTATCATGCGGGCGAGCCAGTAGACTGCCGCATCCGGGTCGCTTCCGCGTATGCTTTTTATGAATGCCGAGATGCTGTCGTAATGCATCTCGCCGGTCTTGTCGTAGGCCTGCGGATTTTCCTGAAGCCGTTCGGTCACTATCCGGTCGTTGATGACAAGCGGTTCGCCGTGGCGTGTGCTCTGGTCGAGCAACTCGAGTATGTTCAGCAGCTTGCGGGCGTCGCCGCCGGAGAAGCGGAACAGCGCCGTGGTCTCTTCGACCCGTACTTCGCGTGTCGACAGGATAGGGTCGAGGCGCAGGGTGCGGTCGAGCAGCTGGCGGAGGTCGTCGGCCTCGAGTGAACGCAGGGTGTAGACCTGCGCACGCGACAGAAGGGGACGGATAACTTCGAACGAGGGGTTCTCCGTCGTCGCTCCGATGAGGGTCACTATGCCCTGCTCTACGGCGCCGAGCAGGCTGTCCTGCTGGCTCTTGCTGAACCTGTGGATTTCGTCGATGAACAGTATGGGACGCCCCGACGAGAACATTCCGCCAGCCTCCTGCCGCGCCCGCTCGATGACTTCGCGTACTTCCTTGACGCCGGAGGTCACTGCCGAGAGGGTGAAGAATGCGCTGCGGGTGGTGTTGGCGATGATACGGGCAAGTGTGGTCTTGCCTACGCCGGGAGGACCCCAGAGTATGAACGACGAAACGTTTCCGGTCTCTATCATGCGGCGAATGATGCTGCCGGGCCCGACAAGGTGTGTCTGTCCTATATAGTCGTCGAGCGTCTGCGGCCTCATACGCTCGGCCAGAGGTTCGTATGCCATAGTCTTGTTCTTGGTTTGACGGTCTCCAAAAACAGAGGCCTCACGGGTGTATGCACCGGTGAAGCCTCCGTTTTTTATTCAGTAGTTCCGGCTCACGGTTTTTATTCCGTGGCAGGCTGAGGATTCATGAGGTCGCGGATTTCCTGATACTTCTTGCCCCAGTGCTCCACACCCTCGCGGTCGCCGCTGATGCTGGCGAATGCCTGCTCGAATGCGTAGGCTTCGCTGTAGAGCTGCAGCGCGTTGTTGGGGTTGGCGGGGTTGAGGTTCTCGGGATCGGCGTCCAGCAGGCGGAGCATATTGTCATATGCTTCGATAGCGCTGGCGTCGGGACGCTTTTCGTTGGCTGCGACGTAGAGTCGGGCCAGACGCTGGTACATCAGGGGCGATATTTCGGAGGTGCGGCTGATTACCTGGTTGAGGTATTCGATGCCGCGGCCGGCGAGTTCCTTGGCCTGGATGGAGTCGGCGTAGACGGCTGCGTTAAGATAGCGGCCGGACAGACCGAACAGGTCGGTGAGGGTCGGATTTTCCTGAAGCTTCACGTATGCTTCGTATGCCTCGGCGCTCTTGTCGTGCTGGCTGTTGCGGGCGTAGACGGTGCTGAGGTTCTTGAGAAGGTCGCCGTTGTCGGGGTTGTTCTCGGCTGCGATTTCGTACTGCTCCACTGCCAGCGAGTCCTGCCCGAGGCCGGAGAGAGCTTCGGCATAGGTGGTGTAGTCCTTTACGGTGAAGTTGGCGCCGGGGGTGTGGGCGAAGAAGTTCTTGGCGGTGTCGGCTGCGGTCTGGAAGTCACCCATAGCGGTCTGGTCGAGGAAGCGAACGCGCTGCATCAGGAAGTTGGAGGGATCCTGGTTGAGGATTTCCTGAGCGATGCGGAGCGACTGGGGGTAGTCCTCGCCCCAGTACAGCAGGACGGCGTAGCGTGCCTTGTCCTCGGGGAAGTGGTTGGGGTTCTGGATGTAGCGGCCGTAGAGCTGCGATGCTGCTTTCCAGCGGTCGGCGAGGAAGAGTTTCTCGGCGAGCTCACGCTGTGCCATTGCGGATTCGGGATGTGCGTCGAGGTATTCCTGAAGCTTGGCGATACCGAAGTCCTTGTTTACGTTGAAGTATGC
>JAIDUY010000475.1 GCA_029059965.1 Muribaculaceae bacterium | reverse complement strand
ACATTGGCCATGGCGCCGGAGAGAATCTTCTGGCCGTGCTGCTGAATCAGGAACTTGTGCACGTTCACTGCCTGTGCTATGGCATTTGTATTCACGAGATCTTCGAAGTCGGCTACGACAACGGGAGCGGCTTCCGCGCGGAAATTCACGGTCACTTCAGGAGCAAAAGAAGCTGTTCCGATACCGGCCACGGAGCGGCCGGAAACCACGAAAGCATAGTCGGTTCCGTACTTGAGGGCGGGAAGCATCACCACGAGCTTGTTGCCGTCGACGATGCGGACGGAGTCAAGCTGGGTTTCGGGATCTGTCTGGGTGGAGATGTTCACGCCGTTGAGGGTAACGGGAACGGCGGCATTGTAGACAATGGGAGTGGAGTATGTTAGCTCCATCACGTTGCCGGTGATGGGCAACTCGGCTCCGTCTGCTATCGAGGAAGACACCAGAGTGACAGGTGTGGGGTCGTTGACATCCCAGTCCGTCTTGTGACTGTCGTCACAGGCGGTCCACACCATTGTCGTGGCGGCAAGTCCGAGCGAGAATATGAATTTGGACGATATATTCATTGCTATGTTGTTATGCTGTTTTGAAGGGGCCGCCGCCACGTCGGACGCGACGGCGGCCCGAAGATGTTTTATTCAAGAGTCACTTTGGTGAGAGTGTAGTCAGCTCCGGTTATTACCAGACCGCTGTTGGCTGCGAGGTCGTCGATAATACCCTGGGTGAGCTCGAGGGCTACCACGCCGCTGACGGGCTGACCCCACTGGTCGGGACAGGGAGCGGGAAGCATGTTCCAGCCGTCGCCGTTACGGAGAGCCACGCACCACCAGTCGGAGGAGGGATCACCTACCATGGGAGTGACGTAGAGACGGAGTACGGTACCGGCCTTGACGGAGGCCCAGTCGTAGCCGCCCCAGGCGAGGTCCTGATTGCCGCCCCAGTTGCCGGACTCCCATGCGCCTTCCCAGATTGTGGTCTCGGTGCTGCGTTCGTACTCGAGGGCGATTTTGCTGATGACTGCGGTGTGGCCGTTGACAACGATGGCGGTGGTGCTCCAGCCGTCGTCGGTGCCGAGCACGCGGGCGAGGACGTCGGCGGTGAGTTCATACTCGGCCTTGGTGCTTCCGGCGGGAACGTCTACGATTTCAATCTGACCCCAGTTGGCGTCGTTGATCTGCAACTGGGCGTCGGCTGCCGCGGTGAGATGGAACACAAGCTTGGCTCCGGCGGGTACGCCTTCGAGCGACTCCTTATAGAGGCGGAGGCCGCCTGCATCCCAGTTGCCGAGGTCGAAGAGTTCATCGAAGATTACCATCTCGACGTGGGTTGCGGGAATAACGTCGTAGCTGTACTCCATCGTGCCGTTGGAGGAAACGAGGGTGATGACAGTGCCTGCGCCGCAGCTTGCGGGGAGGTTGATGTAGAGCTTGTCGCCATTGCAGATGTACTGCACCTCGGCGCCGTTAACGGTCACTCCGGTGAGCTTGTCGCCGTTGCCGATAGTGAAGGCCATGATTTCGCCTGCGGTGGGCTCCTCGGTGTCGCAGCTTACGATGAAGGCTGCGTCTGGGGCGTTCACGTAGAGGGCTGCGGGG
>JAIDUY010000474.1 GCA_029059965.1 Muribaculaceae bacterium | reverse complement strand
GCCGGAAAGGTCGATGTCATCGATCGATGCGGTGCGCTCGGCGGAGTCGTCCCACTTGCTGTGCTTCATCTCGTAGAAGGCCATCATGCCGTTCCAAGCCTTGTAGCCTTCTTCCTCGGGGTCGAATACGGGGTCATCCTCGCCGAAGTTGTGGTCGATGTAGATGGCATCGAGGTACCACTTGGCGTTCATGCCGCCGTTTTCGCCGGTGAAGTTGCCGATTTCGTCTTCGGCAAGGTTCCACACGAAGGGACGCCAGCCGAGGAAGTCGACTGTCAGGCCTTCGGCACGCTTGACGATGTAGTTGGTGCTGAAGTCGCGGATGAACAGGCCGGTTTCGTTGCCGGAGTGGTCACCGTAGACCCACATGGTGATGTAACCGTCCTTACCGCGGAGCTGCAGGCTGTTTGCCTTGGGGTTGTGGTCGCGGATCATCCAGTAGGGATCGGAGGTATCGGGGTCGAAAGAATAGGTGATGCCGAAGGAGCTGTTGAAGCCGTGGAAGGGCGAGGAGCCGAAAGTGCCGCCTTCGTTGCCTTCTTCGGTCAGACCCTTGGTGGAGCCGGAGCCGTTGGGAGCCCAGAACTCGCCCATGTTGTCGAGCTGCTGGATGATGGTCTGGTCGGTCTGAGCGCGGTACTCGGAGAGGAAGCGGAAGCGGATGGGCTCGGTCTCGTTGCCGGAGAGGTCTTTGACGGGCTGTACGCTGACGAGGACGGCCACGTCATTGGCGAGGTCCTCGTTGAGGAAGCACATCAGCACGGAAGCCTCGCCCACGATAGCGTGGGAGGTGTGGCCGATTTCGTAAACCTTGCCTGTGGAGTCCTTGACTTCGAACCAGCCTGCGTTGGCATCTTCGTTCCAGTCGATGATTTCGTCGAACTCGATGCTGATGGGAGGACGCCGGGTAAAGAGGGCCTCGCCGCCGTCGGCGGGATAAGTGCCGACAACAACGGGAGCGGTCACGTCGGGCTCGGCCATGGTGAAGGTGAGCACGTAGTCGCCGCCTTCGATGCCGTCGCCGTCACCGTCGAGGAGCTGGCCGGTCTGCGAGTTCTTGGCTACGGAGCCGTCGATGGTCACGGTGTACTCCCAGAGGGGTTCGAGCTTGGAGAGGTCGACATTGAGGGTGTAGTCGTTGGTCCAGCTCAGGGCCACTTCGGCGTCGCCGGAGATGGAGAATGCCTGCTCTACGCTGGCACGGTCCATGTTGCGCGAGAAGGTGATGGTCAGGGGGTAGAGGTTCGACACCTTCTCGAGGTCGTTGAGAGAGATGGCATCAACCTTGGCGGGCGAAGCGTTGGTGAGAGCCACGTCGAGGAAGGTGACATAGTCGGCGGAGATGTCGCCGCCGTTCTTGAGGGTCACTTCCTTTGTTGTGGTCTCGAAGCCGGGAGCCTCGAACTTCACTTCCACGGTGGCGCCGGCCTCAAGGCCTTCGAACACATAGAAACCGTTGTGGATGAGGTTGGGGTTCTTGGTGTACTTGCTGAAGAGGCTCTCGTAGGTATCGGTGGTGTAGGTGCGGTCGCCGACGGTAATGGTGGCGCCGTTGATGGGCTGGTTGTTCTCGGAGTTGGTAACAACGCCGGTGAGGAATGTCTGCGAGGGGCGGGCAAGACCGCGGTACTGCAGAATGCTCTGGAACGCGGCGAAAGCCTCGAGGCGCTTGTAGTCGTCGTTGAGGTTGCGCTGCTGCTGCTCGGCCAGGGTGTGGTAGCCGCCTTCGCTCAGGAGCGAGGGCATGTTGGAGCGGCGGTTGACCGACAGGTAGGGATACTGGTTCTCGTGGGTGCCGCTGGTGGGCATGTAGAAGTCGCGGTCGTAGCGGTTGCCGCGGGAGCCTACGCGCATGACGCTCTTGAGGTTGGGTTCGAGGAAGTCGCCGTAGGCCTTGCCGCCGTTGGGAGTCTTCTCGACGAGCACGCCGTCCACGCACCAGCCGCCGAAGAGGGTGACGATGGTGTTGACCGAGGCGGAGGCGTCGGAGTGGATGGAGTAGTAGAAGTCGGCGCCCCAGGCGTTGGCCTCGTCGGAGCGTTCTTCGAGCGATATCTGGTCGTTGTCGGTTTCGCGGCAGAGCTTGATGGCGTCCTCGGGCATATCGGTGTATGCCTGGAGCATATCGCGCACGTTCAGGGCCACACGGAGTACTTTCTCGGCTTCGGAGTAGCCGTAGAGACCGCCGTTTTCACGTCCTGCGTGACCGGGGTCAAGATAGAGCTTGAAATCGCCCCAGCCTTCGACTTCGGCTGCGAAAGCGGGCATAGCCACGAGTGCGGTACCGGCCATGAGGGCGGCACGCGCGATGGTGTTGAATGTATGTTTCATGGCTGTGATCAGTTTTCGATGTTAATTGTATAGATGGCTGCGTCGGCGGCGTTCTCGAAGGCTACCTTGGTGCCGTCGGGGGAAACTGCGGGAGTCATGGGGATGAACGAGCGCGACGAAAGGACTGTGGCGCGGGCACCGGTGGCGGTGTCGAGGCTCATCAGGGTAGAGCCGGTGAAGTTCTGGCCGTTGTCCTCTACTACGGTATATACGATAGTGCGGCTGTCGGGGAGCCATGCGGGATGCGAGCCCTGTCCGAGCGAGCGGAGATTGCTGCCGTCGGCGGCGATGGTCCACATGCCGCGTCCGGGAATCTGGAAGGCGATGGTGCTGCCGTCGGGGCTGAGAGCCGGGTTGATGACGGTGCGGCCTGCGAAGGACGCGAGTGCGGGGATTTCGGCGGCTGCGGTGGCGGGGTCGCTCACCATCTTGCTGTAGATGCCGGTAGCCTCGACTGAGGCGGCGACTGCATTGGCACGTACCTTGGGACCGAGGGCGCGCATGCTGCGGTCGGCCAGGCTGTAGGTGCGGAGCTGGTTGAGGATGCGTCCGTTTTCGCTCACTTTGGCGCGGGCGTTGATGCTGCGCGAGTCGGCGCTCCAGACCATCTTGTAGCCTGTGCCGGCGTCGCCGGTGAGCATACGGAGGTTGCTGCCGTCGGCATCGGCCACGAGGATGCCGGTATAATTGTCGGTGGTAACGGCTATCTTCGAACCGTCGGGCGACCATACCGGAGCCATCAGTCCGACAGGGCTTTCAAGCAGCTTGACGGGCTCGGAAGCCGCGCGCACCTGGCCGAAAGCGGGAACAGAGGCCATTGCGGCGAGAGCCAGCACAAGGAAGTAGTGCTTTTTCATGGTTGTTTTAAGGGTTTGAGTTAGTGAAAATGTTGTTTTTGATAATTTGGGGTCAAAGTTAATGAATTTTTCCACATACTCCAAAACGCGTATGAGTAAAAAAATATAAAATATAAAGGCGCTTCGGAGCAAAATGATTAACTTTGCAGACCAAGACAAAACAAGACTCACATCACACGGTAAACGATATGGCGCCCCACAACGAAAAACAGGAACTGCTCGACAAACGCTATCTGCGGATGGCCACAATCTGGGCGGAAAATTCTTACTGCCGACGCCGTAAGGTCGGTGCCATCATCGTCAAGGACCAGATGATTATTTCGGCCGGCTACAACGGCACTCCCGCCGGTTTCGAGAATGTCTGCGAGGACGAGGGAGGAGTGACCAAGCCTTACGTGCTC
>JAIDUY010000473.1 GCA_029059965.1 Muribaculaceae bacterium | reverse complement strand
TTCATCAGAAACCCGGCCTTGCGCCCGACAGAGGCATAGGCGAGCTTGCCGATGACGAAATCCCAGTTGCTGGTGTGGGGCGCGACACAAATCAGGCATTTCGGATAGTCGGGAACTGTTACGCTCACCGACCATCCGAAGAGCCTGAGTATGCGTCCGGCGAGATTCATTCGGCGGCAGCTTCCTTAAGGAGCACGCGCACGTTCTCGGGCAGTGCAGCGTTCATCTTCTTGACGATTTCGAGCATGGAGGCGTCGAATTCCTCGACGAGCTTGTCGTAGGCGGCGCTGTAGTAGGCGCGGCGAGCCTTGCGGTAGGCGGCGGGAGTCTCGAAAGCCTTGCAGTCCTTGTCGAAGCTCACGTTGACGCGGCCGAGCGAGCGAGTCTGCAGCGCAGCGACATCACCGATGATTTCGTAGGTTTTCTTGCGGTCGATTTCGGGGAATGCGGCGCGTGCCATCAGCATTTCGGCGGCGAGGGCGCCACAGCTGTTGCGGATGAATTTCTTGAGGTCTCTTTTAGTTGCCATAGGGGGTATGATTGTTAGGGGGTTGATGAATTTCTCACGTTGATGCCGTCAGGGCAGAGACAGCAGGTAGCGGCGCAGGGCCGGATAGGTGGACGGGAGGCGGTGATAGCGCCGCTTGCCATCCATAAAACGCATCATCTGGACGGGCAGTTCAACCGTTCCGCCGGTTATGCGCGTCATGATGTCGATATTCTTGGCCGGATGTCCGGTGGCGAAGACCACTTTGGGCGTTCCGGGACTCATGCCCGTCACGGCCACGAGAGCCGATGCGCCGTGGGGGTCAAGCGTATAGCCGCACTCGGCACGCAGGCGGAGCACCGTGGCGGCGATGTCGCGGTCGCCGACAGGGGGAGCCACCACCGGGGCGCAGGCGCGGTCGAGCGTAGTGCCGCACAGATGGCGCAGACGTGGCAGGCCGGAGGGACTGGCCATGTCCATCGACGGGGCCAAGGTGGGCACCGGACGCCGGGCGGCCTCCTCGCCGCGCAGACAGCGCCCGAGGCTGTCGTTGACATTGCAGGCGGCCACTATGTCGCCCATGGGCAAGCCGAGGGCCCGCGACATCAGGGCGGCGACAAGATTGCTTGTATTGCCGCAGGGAATGCCGTAGACGGCCTCGCCGCTGCGGTCGGCTCCGACGCCGAGCAGCGAGGCGTAAGCCTTGAAGGCAAACACCACCTGCGGAATCAGACGGCCTACATTTATGGAATTGGCTGCCGTAAGCGAGAGGTCTGCGAGCGAGGCATCGCCGATGGCCTCGCGGGCGAGAGTCTTGCAATCCTCGATGCTGCCGTCCACCTCGACTGGATAGATATTGCC
>JAIDUY010000472.1 GCA_029059965.1 Muribaculaceae bacterium | reverse complement strand
GTTTATCAGATTTCGTCCGGAGCATAAGTGGCCGGCATGGTGATGGGGTTGTAGCCGAACACTTCGGTGGGGAGGAAGAAGCGGGCCACCTCGATGGCTGCGTTCTCGGGGCTGTCGGAGGCATGGACGATGTTCTCCTGGCCGCTCATGCCGAAGTCGCCTCGGATGGTGCCGGGGGCGGCCACGCGGCTGTTGGTTGCGCCGGTCATGGCGCGCACCACGCTGACAACGTCTTTGCCGGCGAGTACCATCACGATGACGGGGGTTGCCATCATGCTTTTGAGCAGTGTGGGGAAGAAAGGACGCTCGACGAGGTGAGCGTAGTGCTCGCGAAGGATAGCTTCGTCGAGCTGCATCATCTTGATGCCGGCTATAATGAGGCCTTTGCGCTGGAAACGGGTGATTACGTCACCGACGAGGCCACGGGATATTGCGGAGGGTTTGAGAATTACAAGAGTCTGCTCCATGGGGAGTATAAGGTTTGGAGGGTTAGCTTTTTTTCTGACCTCAAAATTAATGATTTTGCGCGATTTGGCATAGGACCGCCGGTATAAAAAATGTAAAAGAAACGCCATCTTGTTACAATTCCGGCTGTAACACTCTGTGTAGTAGATGTTTTGGGTGAAAATATGTTGTATAACATCTTTTCGAACTTTCCACAGGACATCCCTGCCGCAAATCCGATGCAGGGCGGAATTTTTGTTGCTTGACAAAAATTCACTAAATTTGTGGCATCGAACAGCGCTTTCCGCCATGCGGAGGCGCTGCATGAAAATCGATTGTAGATTCCCGGAGGGGCACTGTCGAGAGACATTGCCTCTCTTACTTTTTGCAGAAATTTTTTATGCGGTTGGCGCGTTTTTGCTTATCTTTGTGCCACGGACGCCGCGTCGGCGTCCAATCGAAAAGCTATAAACATGAACGCAAAACGAATACTGACATGGACAGCAGTTACGCTGCTCCTGCTCGGAGGCGCAGCTTTCGGCGTGTGGCGTATCTTTCTGTCAGACACTTACGACGGACCCGTGACGCGAGTCTATGTGCCCGCCGGCGCTACGGAAGACGCCGTGGCCGACTCGCTGCAGAGCAGTCTCGGAGGCTTCGGCCGCACCGTGGCGCGACTATGGCGCCTGCAGAGCGGCGATGCATCCGTAGCCCACGGCTCCTATGCCGTCGACTCCGGCATGACCGCGCTGGAAGTGTCCAGAGCCATCTCCCGTGGCCGTCAGACACCCCTTCGTGTGACTTTCAACAACATCCGCACCTTCGGCGACCTTGCCCGCCGTCTGTCTCAGCGCCTCGAAGCCGACAGTGCCGCCTTTATGGCCGCCGCCGACTCCGTTCTGCGTCCGGCAGGCTTCGATACGGCAGGCTATGCCGCCGCCGTGCTCCCCGACACCTACGAGTACTACTGGACAGCATCGCCCGAGACAGTGCTCAGCGGCTTGCTTGCCGAGCGCAACTCGTTCTGGGACTCGACACGCATCGCTAAAGCCGAGGCACTCGGACTCAGCCCCGTTGGCGTCGCCACCATCGCCTCGATAGTGGAGGAGGAGACAGCCAAGGCCGACGAACGACCCGTCGTGGCACGACTCTACCTCAACCGATTGGACCGCAATATGCCGCTCCAGGCCGACCCGACAGTGAAATTCGCACTCGGAGACTTCGGACTCCGCCGAATAACGATAGCCCATCTCGGAATCGATTCGCCCTACAACACATATCGCGTCAACGGCCTGCCACCCGGCCCGATACGCATAGTGGAGCGTTCGAGCATCGACGCCGTGCTCGACGCACCCGAGCACAACTATATCTATATGTGCGCGCGACCCGACTTCTCGGGCTATCACGTCTTCGAAACGAACTATAACCGACACACAATCAACGCTGCCCGCTATCGCCGTGCGCTCGACGCCCGCGGCATATGACAGCACCCGCGTCAGTGGCACGGTTTTTGCACCGAGACCGAACAGAAAGTAATCAATAATAACCAACCGTTATACAAGGACTTTTGAAAACAATAATAACCCGGGCGGCAGCCCTCATCCTTATCCTCACAAGCTCAATCATGACCGAGGCCCAGAATAACAATATCTTCTTCACCCCGTTCGACGGCATCGACGGCACACCGCGCTTCACGCAGATGAACGACTCGCTGTGGGAGCCTGCCATCGACCGCGGCATACGCCTGGCCCAGGCGGAAATCGATGCGATAACAGCACAGACCGAACGACCCGACTTCGACAACACCATCGTGGCGCTGGAGAACGTCGGGCAGGACCTCAACCGCGTCCTCAATGTGTTCTATCCTCTTCTGTCGGCCAACAGCAATGACGAGATGATGCGCATCGCCATGGAGACATCGCAGAAACTGAGCGACTATTCCACCTCGATGATACTCAACACCGACCTGTGGAAGCGCGTGGCCGACGTATGGGACCGACGCTCCGAGTATAACCTCAATCCCGAGGACTCCATGCTGCTCAAGAAGACCTACGACAGCTTTGCGCTGTCAGGAGCACGTCTGCAGGGTGCCGACCGCGAGAAATACCGCGAACTCACCGCCGAACTTTCGCAGCTCACTACAATCTTCGGACAGAACGTGCTGCGCGAGCTCAACACATACAAAATCTATCTTGGAGCCGATGACCTTGCCGGACTGCCCGAAAGCTCGGTGAACGCCGCAGCCGAAGCCGCCGCAGCCGAAGGTCGTCAGGGCGAGTATCTGTTCACCCTCGACCAGCCCGTCTACTCCGCCTTTATCAAGTACTCCGACCGCCGCGACCTCCGCGAGCGTATGTATCGCCTCTATAACGGCCGAAATTCGCAGGGCGAGTTCTCCAACATGGACAACATCAAGCGCATCGCCGAGATACGCCGCGAGCTGTCGCGCCTGTTGGGCAGCGGCAATTTCGCCGAGCACACCCTGCAGCGCACCATGGCTGGCAATCCCCGGGCAGTGTACGACCTCTTGGAGCGCCTGCGTGCCGCCTACCGTCCCGCCCTCGACGCCGAGATGGCCGAACTGACCGAGTATGCAAGCCGCATCGAAGGACAGCCCGTCACCATAATGCCTTGGGACTATTCCTATTATTCCAACAAGCTCAAGGCCGAGAAGTACAGCTTCGACGAAGAAGCCCTGCGCCCCTATTTCGAGCTCGACAATGTCGTGAACGGCGTCTTCGGCCTTGCCACGCGCCTCTATGGCCTGCAGTTCAAACATAATCCCGACATCGAAGTCTATCATCCCGACGTGAAGGCCTTCGAGGTGACCGATGCCGACGGCAAGTTTGTCGGCGTAATCTACACCGACTTCTTCCCCCGCGCCTCCAAACGCCCCGGAGCATGGATGACCGGATTCAAGGACCAGTACATCACAGCCGATGGCGTCAATTCGCGTCCTCAGGTGAGCATAGTGATGAATTTCACCAAGCCCACCGCCGACACACCTTCGCTGCTCACTCCCTACGAAGTCGAAACCTTCCTTCATGAGTTCGGCCATGCGCTTCACGGCCTGTTCGCCGACACCCGCTATGCATCGCTCTCCGGAACGGCAGTCTATCGCGACTTTGTCGAGCTGCCCTCGCAGTTCAACGAGAACTTCCTGACCGAACGCGAGTTCCTCGACGGCTTCGCCCGCCACTATCAGACCGGCGAGCCCATTCCTCAGGAACTTGTCGACCGCCTCATCGCCTCCTCGCGCTACGGAGCCGCCTACGCCTGCATGCGTCAGCTCGGCTTCGGCTATCTCGACATGGCATGGCACACCGTCGACGGTCCCGTCGAGGACGCAGTGGCCTTCGAACGCGCCGCACTTGAGCCCGTGCGCATCTTTGACGATGTCGACGGAGCCATGATTTCGCCCCAGTTCAGCCACATCTTCTCCGGCGGTTATGCTGCCGGTTACTACAGCTACAAGTGGGCCGAAGTGCTCGACGCCGACGCATTCGCCTATCTCAAGTCGCACGGCCTCTTCGACCGCGAGACAGCCGACAGCTTCCGCCGCAACATCCTGACCCGCGGCGGCACCGAAGATCCCGCCGTCCTCTACCGCCGCTTCCGCGGCCAGGACCCCGGCATCGAAGCCCTGCTCATCCGCGACGGCATCATGCCCGAACCCGAGCCCAAGGTGGCTCGTCCCCGCGTCGACTGATGGACGAAGCGCCCGAATATACCACTTCTGTCTTCACCGTGGCTCCGGAGGTATTTGTCCGGGCCGCGGTGCGACGTGCGCTGATACGGTTTGTGTGGCTGCCGGTGGCCGTTGCGGTGATTCTCGGCATAGCCGCAATCCACGACCTGCGATACGGCTATCTGCTGCTGATGTTCGTCTTCATCCTGCTGCCCATGGCACTTTCGATGGCATGGATAGCGATGACGGGCACACCCGGATTCACTATGGCTACAAGGCCGCAGCGGTGGACATTCAGGCGTCAGGGCGTTCCGCTGACGGTGGAGTTCTTCCGTTTCGATGCCGACCCCGACGAGCCGGACGAGCCCGTAGCGACAGTGCACTGCAAGGCCGACGAGATGGAAAAAATCGAAATCCGCTCCGAGCGGACTATTGTGCGCCTCAAACCGAACAAAGAGCGCCCCGGAGGCGTAAAACTACTTATAGCACCTTCTTCCGTGCTGCCCGCATGGATACAGC
>JAIDUY010000471.1 GCA_029059965.1 Muribaculaceae bacterium | reverse complement strand
GCGAATCTGGTTCTCCTCGTCATAGTTGTCGAGTTCGACCAGATAGCCGCCGGATGCGAGCGCGGGGTCGGAGACATTGTCGTCGAGTTCCTCGATATTGATGCGGTCGGAATCGATACGTATGGATTCGGTCAGGAAGTAGAGGCCGCGGTAGTCTCCGTTGATTACGACTTCGACGGGCTGCTGCGAGGGAGTCCAGGGCAGGCCGATGCGTTTGCCGATGTTGAATCCGGTGAAGTTGCGCAGATAGCCCCAGCTGTCGTCGGCGTGGGCAAGGATGGCGTAGTGCTTGCTCTTGGTCATTCCGAGAAGCTTCTGCTTGCTGCCGAGCTTGAGCTTGAACGGCTTTTTGGAGAAGCCACGTCGGGTCCAGTTTCCGCGGGCCTTGATTTCGAGGGGCAGGGGTTCCTCCCTGCTGCCGATAGACTTGCCGCCTTCTTCTTCGAGCCATGTGCAGCCGTTGAGGTCAAGCCAGTACTCGGCGTTGCTGAAGTAGTTCTTGTGGTCGAGGTCCTTGCTTATGATTTCGTTTTCCAATGAGCTGTGGGTCTCGTCGGTGTAGACGTTGATATAGAGCACGGGAAGGGTGCCCGACAGGCCGGGGACCGATGGTGTGGTTCCGTCGACAATGAACTCGATGTCGGTCTCGGCGGCCTGCTCGCCGTTGCGTTTCAGGGTGAATGAAATCTGAAGATTCGTGAGATTGGCGGCATGGTAGTTGGGACCGTTGGGGATGCCGGGAAGGATGGCGGAACCGCTTACGGTGACGTGGCTTTCGGAGGCGCCGTAGTTGCAGTTCCAGTCGGTTCCGGCAATCTTGAACTCGCCGTCGAGGCTCGGAACTGTGATTGTGTAGCGGTCGCCCTGACGGCTGAAACGGTAGCCCTCGTCGCAGGCCCAGCCGCTGAAGGTGCCGCGCACATACATCTCGGGGTAGCCTTCACTGTCGAGAAGGTCGGCTGAGGCCGGGGTTGCCGTCACGGCAAGCAACATCGCAGCCAGAATGGATTTAAACTTGATCATTGATAAGATATGGTATTATTAAGTATGATATTAGATTAGGATGACAAAAAGAAATCCCGCCGATGGCTTTGTCGGAGGGATTTGCTTTTTATAGGTTTACGCCGTCTGCGGTGTATGCGGACTCACAATCTGACCAATCAGATGTTCTCGCGCGACTTGTTGGACTTGCGGAAGAAGAGTTTGTGGTCGATGTACTCCTGAGTGGCGATCAGGGTGGGCTTGGGAAGGCGTTCGTAGTAACGCGAGATTTCAATCTGCTCGCGGTTCTCGCTCACTTCCTCGAGGTTATCGTTGTATGGTGCGAATTCGGCGAGTTTCTTCTCGAGGTCGCTCTTCATCTGAGCGGCAATCTGATTGGCTCGCTTGGAGATTATGCACACGGTTTCATAGACATTGCCGGTGTCCGAGGAGAGTTCGATCATGTCGCGGGTGACAGTGGTCAGCGGGGTGTTGCTTTTCTTGAAATCCATGTCTTGTAGCTTTGTTTTTCTGTGTTTTCTTAATCTTGGGGAGGTAGAGTGGTGAACCTGTCGGGTTCTCATTCGCTGACGTATCGCTGGGCGATACGGTAGATGTTGTCGGCTTCCTGACGGTTGGGAGTGTCGGGATAATTGTTTATGAAAGAGTAGTACTCGTCGACGACGTCGCGGAAGCGTTCGGCCTTGCGCTCCTCGATGGAGTTTACAGCCTCCTGATAGCGAGCCTTGAGGATGAGCATCTCAAGGTCTTCTTTATATTTGGAATAGGGATAGTCCTTGATGGCGTTGCGGGCCACGATGACTGCGCTTTCGTAGTTGTTGCCCATGTAGTTGCCGAGGTTGTAGTAGAGCTGGGCATTCTGAAACTGCTTGAGGGTCAGCTTGTCCTGCATCTCGAAAATGGCGTTCTGGGCGATGGATACTTTCTCGCTGCGGGGGAAGTAGTCGAGAAATGCCTGAAGTTCTTCGATGGCCTTGACGGTGCCGGTCTGGTCGAGCTGGGGTTCGGGGGAGTCGAGGTAGTAGCCGTAACCGCAGAAGAAGCGTGCGGCCTCGGTGTACTTGCCGCGGGGATAGCGGGTGTAGTAGCTGCGGAAGTAAGCGCCGCTGCTGACGTAATCCTTGTTCTCGTAGTTGCTCATGGCAAGGAGATAGAGACTCTCCTCGGCCTTGTCGGAGCCTTTAAAGACCGTTATGCAGTCCTTGAGAATGGTGGCCGCCTGGACGTACTTGCCTTCTTCGTAGGCGCGCTTGGCGTAGTCGAACTTATAGTTATAGTCATCACTTTTCTGCACCCGCTGGTACTCGCCGCAGGAACATAAAAGCAAGGATGCCAATATAATGATGAGGTAGTTACGCATAATTTCAGGCGGCTTTTAGCCGCTATTGACTGCAAATTTACGCATTATTGGCCGAAACGCCCAAAAACGGCGGCCTAAATCGCGCTTTCGTTGCGAATCTTTAACAATTCGGGGGGAACACAGGGCCTTGTGCCCGCATCACATCACATTCAGGACCTGTTCTTTTATCTGCTCGAGGGCGTCCTTCATTCTGACGACGATAGCCTGCATCTCGGCGTGATTGCTCTTGGAGCCGAGGGTGTTGATTTCGCGACCCATTTCCTGGGCGATGAACCCGAGCTTCTTGCCTTGTCCGGCAGCGGGCGCGTTCATGGTCTCGAGGAAGTAGTCGAGATGCTTGCGCAGTCGCTGTTTCTCCTCGTTGACGTCCAGCTTCTCTATATAGAAAATCAGCTCCTGCTCCATGCGTCCCTTGTCGAACTCGAGAGCGGGGATGCGCGCGATGTTCTCTTCGAGGCGGGCGCGGATGCGAGGTACGCGTTCGGCTTCGTAGGGGGCGATGCTGTCGAGGAGTCCGCGGATGACCTCTATGCGTGCAGCGAAGAACTTCTCGAGCTCGCGACCTTCCTGGCGGCGGTGATCCATCATCGCCTCGAGAGCCTTGGAGGCAGCTTCGGCGAGGGCGGCGCTGTCGTCGTCGCCTGCGGTGTCGGTGCTATCGGTGCGTATGGTGTCAGGGAAGCGCATCAGCAGTGCGACGAGGTCGGCGGGCATTTCGGTACCGAGAGCCTCGGCGGCTTCGGCAACCTGACGGCTGTAAGCCTGCATGATGCCGATGTCGAGGCGTGCCGAAGGCGTGCATTCGGCTCCTGCGAGATTCTCCATGCCGGCCGAGAGGTCAATCTTGCCTCGCTCGGCACGACGTCCCACACTCTGGCGGAGCTCCATTTCATGTTCGCGGAAATAGTAAGGAAGGCGCACAGTCAGGTCGAGCTGTTTGGAATTCAGCGACTTGATTTCCACGCTTATTTTCTTGGTCGCGGAGCAGGAAGTGCCTTTCCCGAAACCTGTCATCGACAATAGCATAATCGGTCTGTTCTAAGTTGAATGGGACAGGCACGGCAAGAAGCAGTGCCGGAATCCGGTTTGCGGGTGCAAAAATACAAAATATTGTCCGCACTGCCCAGCATTAGAACAAAAATTTGTAACTTTGCCATTGCGCAGCATAGGGCACCGCCCTGCTCCGCTCTCAAATCAGACATTACATATGGCTACTATATTAAATATCGAGACATCCGGCAGCGTATGCTCCGCGGCCCTGACAAGCGACGGCATGGTACTCGCACACCGCGAGGACTCCTCCGGCCGCAACCATGCCGCCATGCTGAGCGACTTCGTCAAGCACTGCCTCGACTACGGCAGCGAGCACGGGCTCAAGCCCGACGCCGTGGCAGTAAGCCTCGGGCCGGGAAGCTACACCGGCCTGCGCATAGGACTCAGCGAGGCAAAGGGACTGGCCTACGGCCTGCGCATACCCCTCATCGGCATACCGACCCTGAAACTGCTTGCGGTCACTGCGATGTTCGAAGCCAATATCGACGACCCCGACGCCATCTACATCCCCATGGTCGACGCACGGCGCATGGAGGTTTATACCGGGGCATACAACTTGGCGCTCAACGAGATGATGACGCCTCAGGCACTCATTCTCGACGAGAACTCCTATGCTGAGCTCAAGGCAACGGGCCGCCCGCTCGTCTTCTTCGGCAGCGGCGCCGCCAAGGCACGCGAACTGATGGAGACTTGCCCCACTGCTGTATTCGTCGACCACATCGAACCACTCGCTCAGAACATGACGGCCTTGGCCGAGCTGGCGCACATGCGTCGTGAGTTCATCGACACGGCTTACAGCACGCCCATCTACATCAAAGATTTCCAGGCGACTACTCCCAAGAACAAGGTGATATGAGCGAATACACCGAGGACATACGCAAGGCCGTGGCCGTGCTACGCAAAGGCGGCGTCATCCTCTATCCCACCGATACGGTATGGGGACTCGGGTGCGACGCACGCAATCAGGGAGCCGTCGAAAGGATATTCAAAATCAAACGGCGTGCCGACTCCAAGGCACTCATCACGCTCACAGGCAGCCTCGCCCAGCTCGAACGCACTGTCGACGAGGTGCCGGAGGTTGCCTACGACCTCATTGAGTTTTCCGAACGTCCGCTGACAATAGTCTATGACGGCCCTTCGGCCGGCGCACGACTTGCTCCGGCCCTGCTGGCCGAGGACGGCACCCTCGGAGTGCGCGTCACCTCCGAGGCTTTCAGCCGCGAGCTGTGCCTTGCCTTCGGCGCACCCCTCGTGAGCACATCGGCCAATATCAGCGGCGAGCCCACACCGTCATGTTTCGCCGAAATCAGTCCTGAGATTGTAGACACCGTCGACTACGCGTGCACATCGCGGCGCGAGGAGACCGAACCGGCAAAACCGTCGACCGTCATGCGACTCAGTGCCGACGGAATATTCAAAATTCTCCGCCCTTGAAGAAGACGAACACCCGCCGAGGACTATCATTCCGCACCGTCAATGTCATCTCCGACTTCGTGACAGTGTCGGCGGGCTGGTTCGTATTCAACATCATACGCTTCTACTCACTACCTACAGGCTACCACGCCGACCTCGCGTCGTGGCTCTGCTCGGACATCGTGCTCGCAGGGCAGCTCGTGGTGCCGGCGTGCATGGTGCTGCTCTACGCCCTGTCGGGGTGCTATAACAAAACGAGAGGAGCCGTGCGCTCGCGTCTGGACGAGACGCTGAACACACTGGCCATATCGTTCATCGGCATGCTCGGCATCTTCTTCACAACCCTCCTGAACGACAATATACCCGAGCGCCTGGCCAACTACGAGATGATGCTCATCCTGTTCGCCTGTCTGGCCGTGCCCACCATGGCGGCGCGCATCACGCTGACCACAAGGCGCACCCGGCGAATGCTTTCCGGCCACGGACTGCGCAGGGCGATGATAGTCGGAGCCTCCGCCGACCGTACCGACGAAGTGCAACGTCTCATCAGGACAGCTCCGAGGGTGGGATATAAGGTCGTGGCCATCCACAATACGGGCGGTAAACTGAAAACCGAGGAGTTCTGCGGATTGCCCGTCGCCGACGGCGAACTCGCCGACGTCTGCCGCGACAAGAACATCAGGGCGGTGATACTCCCCTTCATGGAACAGACGGAAGTCCTTCATCCGGGACTGACCGATGCCCTGTACCGCCTCGAGATGCCCGTGTTCATCGCGCCGTCGCTGAGCGGAATGCTGACGCTGCGCCCGCGACTGCAGGCCGTGCGCCCCGAACCGCTGATCGACATAGCGAGCGCGAACGTCTCGCCGGCCACAAAAAACCTCAAGCGCCTTGCCGACATCATCGGTTCGGCCTGCGCGCTGGTGGTGCTCTCGCCGCTGATGGCCCTTGTGGCCGTGGCTGTCAAACTGGACTCCAAAGGCAGCGTCTTCTACCGTCAGGAGCGTATAGGCTACCACAAGAAGCCATTCCATATCATCAAATTCCGCACTATGCGCACCGACGCCGAGGCTGCCGGCCCCGCGCTGTCGTCGCCCGGCGACACCCGCATCACCCGCCTCGGCCACTGGCTCAGAAAATACCGCATTGACGAGCTGCCTCAGTTCTGGAACGTGCTCCTCGGGCAGATGAGCCTCGTCGGGCCGCGTCCGGAGCGCGCCTACTTCGCCGCCCAGATTCTCGAGCGCCAGCCGGCTTACGCCCTGCTCTATCATGTACGCCCGGGTATAACGTCGTGGGGCATGGTGAAGTACGGATATGCACAGAACGTCGACCAGATGGTCGAGCGAATGTCCTACGACCTGCTGTACATACAGAACGTCAGCCTGGCCATAGACCTCAAAATTCTTCTGCACACAGTCGCCACGGTGCTCACAGGCCGCGGCGTGTAGAACGACAACAATCAGCCGATGACAGAAAACAGACATATAAGCGGACGCTTCCGCGAAGCCTTCATGAAATTCCTTCTGTGGAGGGAACGCCATATCAAGGAAAAGAATTTCGTCCTTATCCTGGCGTTCTTCGTAGGCATATTCAGCGGCTGCGCGGCTATAGTCCTGAAATTCCTGATACATTGGATTTCGACCGTCCTGACAAGCCACATCAATCTTGAGAGCGGCAACTACCTCTACATCCTTCTGCCCTCGGTGGGCGTTATCCTGACGGCACTCTATGTTCGTTACGTCGTGCGCGACAACATCAGCCATGGCGTTACACGCGTGCTCTACGCCATATCGCAGAACAAGAGCCGCCTCAAGCGCCACAACATCTACACCTCCCTCCTGGCCAGCTCCGTCACCATAGGCTTCGGCGGTTCGGTCGGAGCCGAGGGTCCTATCGTATTCACCGGTGCGGCCATAGGTTCCAATCTGGGCCAGAGCTTCCGCCTGAGCCCGCGCATCCTCATGATACTGGTGGGATGCGGTGCCGCCGCCGGCATCGCGGGCATCTTCAAGGCGCCCATCGCGGGCGTGCTGTTCACACTGGAAGTGCTGATGCTCGACCTCACCACCGTGTCGGTCATGCCCCTGCTCATAGCGTCCATAACAAGCACTACCCTCGCCTACGTCTATACGGGTTACGAATTCGAGTTCTTCTTCGCACAGACCGAGGACTTCTACATCTCGCGCATCCCCTACGTCATCGGTCTCGGCCTCGTGTGCGGATTCGTGTCGCTCTACTTCACCCGCGCCATGAACATGATGGAGAACTTCTTCAGGCGGTTCAGGAATCCATGGGTCAAGACGGCCATAGGCTGCGCGATGCTGTCGCTGCTTGTCTTCATCTTCCCGCCGCTTTACGGCGAAGGCTACGGCGCGATTGTCGGACTGCTCGCGGGCGATACGTCGAGCATCGTCAACGGCTCCATCTTCTATGCCGACCGCAATTCGTTCTGGTTCCTGGCGCTCTTCATCGGCCTCATCATAGCGACCAAGGCATTCGCCACCTCGACCACCAACGGCGCAGGCGGTGTCGGCGGAACTTTCGCGCCATCGCTCTTCGTGGGCTGCATGACCGGCTTCCTGTTCGCCTTTGTATTCAACAACTTCGGTTTCGCCGCTATATCAACCAAGAACTTCGCGCTGATAGGCATGGCCGGAGTGATGAGCGCCGTCATGCACGCTCCGCTGATGGCAATCTTCCTTACGGTGGAGCTTACAGGAAGCTACGAGCTCTTCCTTCCTCTGCTCATAGTCAGCACCATAGCCTACGGAACCATCAAGTTCTTCGAACCCTACTCAATCTACACAATGCGTCTTGCCAAGCGCGGCGAGCTTCTGACACACCACAAGGACAAGGCCGTGCTGACGCTGCTGAAGGTGAACAACGTCATCGAGACAGACTTCCTGCCCGTCTATCCCGAGATGACACTCAAGGAGATGGTGGACGTCATCGCCATCAGCAAACGCAACCTCTTCCCCGTCATCAACGAGCGCAAGGAGCTGGTGGGCATAGTCCTGCTGGACGATATCCGCAACATTATGTTCCGCCCCGAGCTCTACCGCCGTATGCGCGTGAGCACCTTCATGTCGATGCCACCCGCACGAATCGAAGTGGGCGACAGCATGGATGCCGTCATGAAGCTTTTCGACGATACGGGCGCTTGGAACCTGCCCGTAGTGGAGAAAGGCGTCTACGTGGGCTTTGTCTCCAAGAGCAAGATTTTCAATTCCTACCGCCGTGTCCTGCGCCACTACTGCGAGGACTGAGAGCCGGTTCCCCAATATTTGTTAACGCCGGGGCGGTCAAGCGTCGTGCAGATGTGTTCGCGCAGTGAGGGAGCAATGCGGTT
>JAIDUY010000470.1 GCA_029059965.1 Muribaculaceae bacterium | reverse complement strand
CCCACCGAGTTCTACACGAGGCTTATCGTGGGCAGCGTAAGAGGTGTTTAAGTGACAGGGTATGGGGCTTGGGGTTTAGCGAACGAAGACTTTGCTTACGTTGTTGCCCTGACGACGGATGTAGAGGCCGTTGGCGGGGTTCTCTACGCGCACGCCCTGCAGGTTGTAGTACTCGACAGGCGCATTGGCGTCGTCAACAACTACGCTGCCAACACCGGTGGTGGGCTGCTCGTAGTTGACGTTCATTGTGGCGAAGAATGTCTTGCCGGTGGGGGTGAAGGTTACGCTTTCAACACCCTTGGCAGCTTCGCGCATCATAGCGGATGCTGCGGGAGTGGGAGTCCAGGTCTTACCGCTCCATGTACCGGCGGGTGCGCCTGCGCCCATAGCCCAGTCGTTGTCATCGCCCTGAGTGAATTCGATGGAAGTGATTTCGCATCCGGGATTAACGGTTACGGTAACGGTGTTGTTGGCATACATGCGGACGTGGTAGCCGTTTTTGCTGTACCACCAGCGGGGACCGTTGCTGGTGTTGGTGCCTTTGGCAAAGCTTACAGTAACAACTCCGTTTGTGAAGTTACCTTTGTAATCGCCAAAGTTGATGCCGCTGCCTGTTGCAGTGGGCAGGTCGGAAACATTGATGCCGGAGTGCAGGTCGCAAGTCTTTTCGAGGTCGGTGAAGTCGAACATTGCGCTGCCGGTAGCGGGTGCTTCGGCGATGGTGTAGGATGCTTCAGCAGCTTCGGAGGGTACGCCGTCGATATTCTTTGCGTCGGCATGGATTGTGCAGGCTTCGTTGACGACTACCTTAGCCTCGCTGCCTTCTACCTCGATGGCATCGCCGAGTTCGCCATTGATTTCAATGAAGTAGGTAATCACAGCTGCATTCTCGCAGGTGATGGTCACTTCGGAGCCGGCAATTACTGCGCTGCCGCTGGCGGGGTTGAATACCACTTCGCCGCACAGAGGAGCTGCCTCGAGGGCGATTTCGTAGAGTGCCTCGTGGGCTTGGGTGCCGTCGACATTGTAGGAAGTCAGCATAATGCTTGCGGCTTCGCTTACGGTGTAGACGAACTTGTCGGATTCGACGCTCTCGGTGGCGTCATCCTGACCCTCGATGGCGATTACAGCCTCAATCTTGGCTGCGTGGAGCGAGGTGAAGGTGATTTCGGTGCCGCGGGCAGCGGTGATGACGTCGTCGACAGCGGCGATGCTGCTGGTGAAGGGCTCAACCTCGGCGGGAGCTACGAAAGTAGCAGTGTAGGTAGTGGGGATACTGCTTTCTCCGTCTTTGATTGCGACTGCCTTTACAGTGCAGGTCTCGGTGATGGCGAAGGGTGCGGTGTAGAGTGTGGAAGTAGCGTCGGGCGTGGTGCCGTCGGTGGTGTAGTAGACGGTGGCACCTTCTTCGTTGTTGGTGATGGTCACCACGTTGTCGGCGCAGGCGATGGAGGGAGCAAGGACGGTATAACCACCGCTATCTTTCTTATAGAGGGTACAGTTTTTCTGAGTTCCGGTCTTGTAATTTGTAAAGCGGGGACTGCTTGTGTTGTACTGAAATTTATTGCTGTTGTTGTTGCTGTTTTTTGTGAAGATGATAGTTGCAACACCACTGGAGAGAGTGATATTCATGTTGCTCGTTTCACCCAAAGTATCGGCACTATCGGTATTACCATTAGCGACACTTGTGCAGGAAATGAATTTGCCGTCTTCCAGCTTAAAGGCATATGTGTTAGCAGCAGTACCTTCGACAATTGTGAAGGACATTACGCTGGCGTTTTTAATTTTTGCAACATCTCCGTTAATTGTGACGCCGTCAGCAACATTATCATAGAAGGATTTTGAGCTGTTTTTGCCGCCCATGGCGTTTGTCTCGTAGCAGATGATGTACTCATCGCCTACAGTGAGGTCTGCGGAGCTTGCTACCTTTGTGTAGGTATCTCCTACGGTAGCAGCGAAAGCGGAGCTGACACTAACGACAGCCGCCGCTAAAGCGAGTAAAACTTTTTTCATTTAAAGAACATTGAATGGTTTGTTGTTTTTTTTGGAATAGTGGGACTCAGGTCCCGGAAGAGACGGCTTTCGCCGGAGGGCATAGCATTTCGCCCGCAAAATTAGTCAAAAAAGCTTAAACCGCCAAGGTTCAAGTGTTAAAACGATGCTTATTTTTGGACGATGCGGCTGTCGGCCGGGCGCGTTGCGTCGGCCCGTCCTTTCCTTATATAATATAATGTATATCGGAGCGGCGGCTGCCGCCGTCGGGAGGTCGCCGTCGGTGCGGGAATTTCGGAGCTCGCGCCAACGCTCGGTTATCGAAATTTTGTGTAACTTTGCAGAACGCTATGGAACAGCAATCCACACGAACATTACCACCGGCAGTGCAGCAGGCCAAGCTGCGCTTCGGCATCATCGGCAACGCTTCGGCGCTGACGGCGGCCATCGAGCGCGCCATCCGCGTGGCGCCCATCGACCTGTCGGTACTTGTCGTCGGCGAGAGCGGCGCCGGCAAGGAGTTCTTTCCTCAGATAATCCACGCCCACAGCTCGCGCAAGCATGCCAAATATATCGCCGTCAACTGCGGCGCCATCCCCGAAGGCACCATCGACTCGGAACTTTTCGGCCACGAGAAAGGCGCCTTCACCGGCGCCGTCGACTCCCGCAAGGGCTATTTCGAGGAGGCCGACGGCGGCACGATATTCCTCGACGAGGTAGCCGAGCTGCCGCTGACGACCCAGGCGCGCCTGCTGCGCGTGCTCGAAAGCGGCGAGTATCTGCGCGTAGGCTCGTCGGCGGTGCGCCGCACCAATGTGCGCATCGTGGCGGCCACCAACGTCGACCTGCCCCGCGCCATAGCCGAAGGCCGCTTCCGCGAGGACCTCTACTACCGCCTGTCGACGGTGCTTATCACCGTTCCGCCCCTGCGCGACCGCGGCTCCGACATCCGCCTGCTGGCCGTACGCTTCGCCTCGGACTTCGCCGAGCGCTACCACACGCCGCCAGTGGGCTTCGACGCCGAGGCCGAGGCGCTGATGCGCCACTATCGCTGGCCCGGCAACGTGCGCCAGCTCAAGAACGTCGTCGACCAGCTTGCCCTCTTCGAGGCCGGAAAGACCGTCACCCCCGATATGCTGCGCAGCTATCTGCCCTCGGTGGCCGACACCTATATGCCCGTGGCCGCCGGCGGCGACGCCCACAGCTATGCCCGCGAGCGCGAGATGCTTTTAGGCATGATTTTCAATATGCAGCGGCGCCTCGACGCCATCCAGGAACGCCTCGACGCCGAGGGGCGCCACGACGAGCGCCGCCTGCTGCCGGCCGACACCTTCGCCGCCACGGGCAAGTCGCTCATCGTCGTCCCCAAGAGCGACGGCGAGTGCGCCGAGGTCCCCTACGCCGAAGTCAGCGACAACGCCCCCGCGGCGCCGGCAACGTCGGCACCGTCCGACAGCGACGAGACCCTTGCCGAACGCGAGCGCGAGGCCATCCGCGCGGCGCTGACGCGCAACGAAGGCCGCCGCAAGGCCGCCGCAGCCCAGCTCGGCATCTCCGAGCGCACACTATACCGCAAAATCAAGGAATATGGCCTCGAATAGCAGTACATTGGCACGATTTGCAGCCCTCGTGGCCGTGCTCATCGCCTCGGCACTGATGCCGGCGTGCAAACCCGTGTTCACGCTCAACGGCTCGGCAATCGACTATACGGTCTATCACACCGTGTCGGTCAGCGAGTTCCCCATCCGCGCGGCGCTGGTCTACCCTCCGCTGCAGCCTATGTTCGAGAACGCCCTGCTGGACTACATAGCCCGCAACACACGCCTGCAGGTGACCGACGGACCGTCGGATCTGCGCATCGAAGGCGAAATCACAGGCTACACACTCTCGCCTCAGGCCGTGACCGAGGACGGCTACGGCTCGATGACACGCCTCACCATTACCGTGCGCGTCAAGTACACCGACGAGAAGGCCGAGGGCAAGGATGTCGACCAGTCGTTCAGCGCCTACCGCGAGTTCCCCAGCTCGGAAATGCTGACCGACGTGCAGGACAGCCTGTGCGAGGAAATATGCGAGGAACTCGTCGACCTTATCTTCAACGCCACCCTCGGCGACTGGTAAAAGTATGGAATCCGTAAGCACCGACAGCGGCGAAAGCGCCGCCCGCCTCTCGGCGCTGCTGCGCGGCGTAGCCGACGGGCGCCTCACACCCGGCGACACCGACCTGCGCCTGCTGGCCGATGCCTGCCGCCGCTACCCCTATGCCATGGTGTTCCCGCTGCTGCGCCTGCTGCACGACGGCTCGCTCAGCGCCGGGGAGCGCCGCGAGCTCCAGCGCCGCATAGCCCTCGGCGTCGACGACCCCCGCACCGTCGACGCCCTCCGCGAGGCCGGACATGCCGACTTCTACCCCGCAGCCGAGGAACCCGCCGCCGACCCCTCGGCAAAGACCGACGACGCCATCGACCTGTTCCTCGACACCTACGGCCACCGCTCGGCCGAGGAGGACGCCCTGCTCGAACGCATGATTTTCAATCCCGTGGCCGACTATGCCGAGGTGCTCGCACGCGAGGAACAGGAGAACCTGCCCGACGAGCCCGTCGACACCGAAAGCCCGCAGGGACGCATCGACGCCTTCATCCTCAGCCGCCACCCCGCGGCGCAGCATGCCCCCGCCGAACCCGAGCCGACTCCCGAGCCCGAACAGGAGCGGCGCCCCATAGCGCGCCCCGCCGACGATGGCGGCGACGCCCTGCTGAGCGAGTCGCTGGCACGCATCTATGTGCGTCAGAAGCGCTACGAAAAGGCCTACGACCTCATCGACAGCCTGCGCCGACGCTATCCGCACCGCAACGCTTACTTCGACGACCAGCTGCGCTTCCTGCGCAAGCTCATCATCAACAGCCGCGGCTGAGCAGGCAGCGGCTCGGAGGGTGATCCGGCCGGCTTATTTATGATTTTATTACATTTATTTGGCAGTATTGTCGCTTTTTTGTAACTTTGCCGCTACAACAATGCAACAACAATGAAGGCTAAATCCATATTACTCCTGCTCATCGTCCTTGCCGGGGCCGCATGCGCATGCTCGCGGACAGGCAAGGAGACGGCGTCGCACGTCGCAGACACGCCCCTGGGCAGCTTCAACGCCGACAGCGCATACCGCTACGTTGCCGAACAGGTCGCCATCGGACCCCGTGTCCCCGGAACGGAGGAACACGATTCCTGCGCGCGATACATAATAAACAAGCTCCGCTCTTTCGATGCCGATACAATAACGGTGCAGACCGGCACCGTCACCGCTTTCAACGGCGACGTGCTGCCCCTGACGAACATCATCGCCTGCTACCGCCCCGAGATACGCCGTCGCATCCTCCTTGCGGCGCACTACGACACCCGTCCTTGGGCCGACCGCGACATTAATCCCGACCATCACGACACACCCATCCTCGGTGCCAACGACGGCGCCAGCGGCGTGGGCGTACTGCTCGAGATAGCCCGCAACCTGGCCATGCGCGAACCGTCGGTGGGAGTCGACCTCATCTTCTTCGACTGCGAGGACTACGGCTCGCACACCACCGCCGAGGACGACGGCTGGTGCCTCGGCTCCCGCTACTGGGCAAGCCACATGGTGCCCTACCGCAACGAGAATCTTCCCGTCTACGGCATACTCCTGGACATGGTCGGCGCACGCGACGCGCAGTTCCCCTACGAGTACTTCTCGCAGCTCAACGCCATCACACCCACAATCAAGGTGTGGAGTGCGGCCGAGGCGCTGGGATATTCCGACCGCTTCCCGCGCTTGGTCGGCGGCGCCGTCAACGACGACCATATCGTGCTGACTAACGCCGGCATACCCACCACCGACATCATAGAGTGCAACAACGAGAGCACCGGCTCATTCCACCCGTCGTGGCACACCCTGGCCGACGACATGAGCATCATCGACCGCGAGACCCTCGGCGCCGTCGGCACAACCGTGCTCAACGTAGCCTACAAAGAACGTCTGCAATGAAAAGCATAGAACAGGCTCAGAGCGACATCGTCGAACAGTTCGTCGACCTCGACGACTGGATGGACCGCTACGCCATGATTATAGACCTTGGCAACGAGCTGCCGCCGCTGCCCGAAAACCTCAAGACGCCCGACCGCCTCATCGAGGGCTGCCAGAGCCGCGTGTGGCTCGACGCCGAGCGGAATGACGACGGCGCCCTCGTATTCCGCGCCGATTCCGACGCCATCATCGTCAAGGGCATCATCGCCATGCTGGTCGACGTGCTCTCCGGACATACGCCCGACGAGATTCTCGGCGCCGACCTGCACTTCATCCACGACATCGGCCTCGACGAGCACCTCTCGCCCACGCGCAGCAACGGCCTGCTGGCCATGCTCCGCCAGATGAAAGCCTACGCCGCAGCCTACAAGGCAAAGAGGGGATAGGTTTTAGGCGTTAGATTTTAGGCAATAGGGGGGGGCCGCAGGGACGCGATTAAT
>JAIDUY010000047.1 GCA_029059965.1 Muribaculaceae bacterium | reverse complement strand
TGGCTTTTCGTCGGCAGCGTCTTATGTGTATAAGTTCAATATTTTCAGCTGCTTTTGCGGGCGTGGGGTATATTAGTCTCCGTTTGTTATTCTCCTCTTCTCGGCTTTGGGGGGCGAATAGGGGCGGGCGGGAGTGCCTGCCAGATATATCAGTGTGTGGTTCAGGCCGACGGTGCGGTCGACGGCCGAGAAAAGCTGTTCGAGGTTGCGGTCCAGACGCAGGCAGGCGTCGAGTTGCTCGAGGCGCTTGTCGGAGTTACGTCCGTAGGGGTAGGGCGTCAGCGAGTAGCCGATGTTGAGCACGTCTATTCCTTCTTCACGCTTGCCCAGACGCAAGGAGCTGAGAATCTCGCCTGCCACGGCGGTGACCTCGGTGTTCATCAGCGGCGAGGCCATGAACATATCCAGCCGCTTGGGATTCGAGCGAGGGAAAACGTATCGGAACGGATAGCGCGTGAGGTGCTCGGGCAGCATGGCGAAGACCTCGGAGCCGCCCGAAGGCGCCCAGCTCATTGTGTCCATACGCATAGTCAGCGGCGCGATGCGGTTGCGCTGCGCGATGCACATGGGCATGTCGCGGTAGTAGGTCGACGATGCCCAGTTGCCCGTCGCGGGGTCGAGCCACAGGGCGGCGTTGCCGCTGTGTCCGCCCAGGGCGATGGCCTGGCCGGGAGTCGGGGCTATGGCGTAGACCACGTTGATGCCTCCGCCGGCGATGCGTGCCTCGTCCGAGACGGTGCTCACACGCAGCGCACGGGGAGTGTAGGCCTCCTGGGTGAAGTTGCCCATACTCTCGGCATCGGCGAAGATATGGGCGTAGCGCATGCGCTCGCGGTCGTAGCGGAGTTCGCCGTCCACGCCCGAGAGGGCGGGCTGGGCGCCGCTCATCACAGTCGCCGTCGCCGCGGTGGCATCCAGTGCCGTGCCGTAATCCACGGCAGGGATGTAGATGCCCTTCTCGGCAAGCATGCGGAATCCGCCTTCGCCGAGCCTGTCGCGCAGTTGCTCGAGACCTGCGTCGTCAAGACCTTCCACGACGATGCCGAGCAGCAGGCGGAACTGCTGCCCGTCGGCCGACTGGGCTGTGGCACCCATGGCGGCCACCGAGGCGGCAAGCGCTATGAGCAGTCGCGGAAAGGCTTTTCCGACAGGTATTTTATTTCGTAGTTTCACGTTTGCGATGAATGTAAAGATAGCATCCCGAACGGAGCAGATCCGCCGCCACAAGAGGCACGAATGCCGCGTTGGCGCTCTGCGGAATCCACGGCCATGCCAGGACGAGTGCGATTACGGCCACAAAGTTAATAAAATGATAGCAAATAAGCACTCTCCCGGCGCGTTTTATCCACACAAGCACTGCCGCGATGAAGCAGAACGGATTCAGCCATACATACAGCCAGTTCGGCGAGGTGGCCTCATGCACCGATACGAATATCAGAAATGTCAGGATCAGTCCGGCCAAGCCGAAAGTTCCATATAACAACGTATCGAACCAGCGTGTTGTTCGTTTGTGGCGTATGTCGTTGACGCTCAGCCATAGCGCGATTGCAAAGACGAGCCAGCAGACGGCCTGCGGCCCGGCGTACCACGGAGTGGGGCCTTCGGTGGCCACGCCTGCCGTTTCGGGAGCGATGACAACGGTTTCGGCCACCAGCGGCCTGTCGCCGACACGGGCGCCGCGCAGCATATACCGCAGCTCGGCGGGGGCGAAAGCGGCCTCGCGGCGGCTGACAGGGCGGTCGATGCCGCTGCCGAGGGCGAGGTCGATGCCGAACTGATACCACGGATAGTTGGCGTGGTAGTGGCGCATGATGTTGCGGAAGGTAACAGGCACCGACGAGTTGGCCTCGAAAGGTGCCGGAGCTAAGAGGATGCTGTCGCCTATGGCCTGCTCGACGGCGCGCAGGGGGCGCGTGGCGCAGTTGTCGAGCACATAGTTGTAGCGGTAAGTGCGAAAACGCGGGTCGGTGTCGTGCTCGAGGATGGCGGCAAGGCGTGCCGTCTGCTCGGGCGTCAGGTCGAGGCGTGCGGCCTCGATGAGGCGTCCGGAGCCGGCATAGCTGTTCGTGAAATAGCCCAGCGGCACATTTACGGACATATAGTCCGTCTCGCCCTTGACGAAACGCCACACGAAGTTGGGTGCGTCGAAGTCGAACACCCCGTAGTTGGTGGCCACTTCCCTGCCGTCGGGCATCACCATGGCGATGGCGCTGTGACCTTCGAGCTCGTAAATTTGGCTGCCCGGCCCGACGGTGATGAACCATACGGTGGTGTCGCTCCGCAGGGGCACGTCGTCGGCAGGCGTCCGGGCCTGCATGGCGGCGACGACCAGCAGGAGTGTGAGCGACAGCAGGATGCGTTTCATCGTATGCCTGTCAGTTTGTGCGTCTGCAGCGACAGGCGCCAGCGCGGATGCGACTTGATGTATTCGATTGTCTCGGCTATGTTCAGACCCGAGCAGGGCTGCAGGAAGCGGCACGGAGTGGCGAATGAATTGCCGATGTACTCCACGTCCTCGCCCTGATAGACCACCTTGAGCTCGTCGACGCGGTCGATGCCCCAGGGAGCATCCTTGGGCGAGCATGTCACCCAGTCGACCTCGGGAGGTACAGGCAGCGAGCCGTTGGTCTCGATCTGCACATAGAATCCGCGGGCCTTGAGCAGGCGCAGCAGGTCGCTGTCGAGCTGCAGCAGAGGCTCGCCGCCGGTGATGACGATATGGCGCGCAGGCCATGCGGCGCAGGCTTCGGCGATTTCCTCGCCGCTCATTTCCGTGTAGGCGGCGAAGTCGGTGTCGCAAAAGGAACAGCAGCGGTTGCAGCCGCTGAAGCGCAGGAACACCGCCGCAGTCCCCGCATAGTAACCCTCGCCCTGCAGCGAGTAGAAAATTTCGTTGACGCGGTATTTGTCAGGGCTTTTCATAGCTTGCTACATTGCCCTCGCTTTCCTGAACGTCCACGCGGTAGCAGTTCGCTATGGTGTCGCACAGATAGCGGGCCAGGTTCTCGGCAGTGGGATTGAAGTCGACCACATCATTGATGACCTTGTGGTCGAAACGGTCTGTTACGGCCTCCTTGATGGCCGTGAAGTCGGTCACCATGCCGTTGGCGTTGAGCTCCTCGGCCCGGCAGTGCACCGTCACAATCCAGTTGTGGCCGTGCAGATTCGAGCATTTGCTCGGATAGTCAAGGCTAAGGCGATGAGCCGCAGATATTTCGATTCGTTTGCTTACGTAGTACATTTTGTTTCGTTAGTGCGGAAGTGCAAATTTACGAAAAAATATCCGGATTACCTCGCAACGAACTAATTTGCCTGAATTCTTGTTTAATTATCAGATATTTAATATGTACTGACATGAAAAAGATTCTGACGCTTATGGTGGCTTTGCTCTTCGTGGCCGGAGCCGCCTCGGCCCGCGACCGCGTAAGCCGCAATGTGGCCGACCTGCCCGCACAGGCACAGACAACACTCCAACAGCACTTCCGCGGTGTGGCGGTCAACCACATCAAAATCGACAAGGGCTCATTCGGCAAGGTCGACTACGAAGTCGTGCTCAACAACGGCACCGAGATTGATTTCAACAAAGACGGCAGCCTCAAGGAAGTCGACTGCGGCACACGCTCCGTTCCCGCCGCACTCATTCCCGCGTCGATACGCGACTATGTTTCCGGCAATTACTCCGGCCAGAACATCGTCACCTTCGAAATCAACCGCAATAATTACGAAGTCCAGCTCGCCAACGG
>JAIDUY010000469.1 GCA_029059965.1 Muribaculaceae bacterium | reverse complement strand
GCCGAAGTGGGCGCATCGCGTGCTGCCGTCGACGCCGGGTTCATCGAACACGAGCGTCAGATCGGCCAGACCGGTGTGACTGTCCGCCCCAAGCTTTACATCGCCTGTGGCATCTCCGGCCAGATTCAGCACATCGCCGGCATGCAGGACAGCTCCATCATCATCTCCATCAACAACGACCCCAACGCACCCATCAACACCATAGCCGACTACGTTATCACCGGCGACATGGAAGAGGTCGTGCCCAAGCTCATCAAATACTACAAAAAGAACTCCAAGTAATCCACTGACAATGGCTAATTTCTATACCGACAATCCCGAGCTGCGCCATCACCTCCATCATCCCCTGATGGAGAAGATTGTAGCTCTCAAGGAACGGAACTTCTCTCAGGCAGAGGCCTACGACTACGCTCCCCGCAACTTCGAGGACGCCATGGACAACTATGAGAAGGTTCTCGAAATCGTAGGCGAAGTGTGCGGAAACACCATCGCCGCAAACGCCGAGGCTGTGGACCACCAGGGCGCTTCCTGCGCCGACGGCCGCGCCATCTATGCCGACGGCACCGTCGAGAACCTTGACGTATGCCGCAAGGCAGGCCTGATGGGCATGTCCATGCCCCGTCGCTTCGGTGGCCTGAACTTCCCCATCACTCCCTACATCATGGCCGCCGACATCGTCAGCCGCGCCGACACAGGCTTCGAGAACCTCTGGGGCCTGCAGGACTGCGCCGAGACTCTCTATGAGTTCGGCAGCGAGGAACAGCGCGCCAAGTACATCCCCCGCGTATGCGAGGGCGAGACCATGAGTATGGACCTCACCGAGCCCGATGCCGGCTCCGACCTCCAGAGCGTAATGCTCAAAGCCACTCAGAAAGAGGACGGCACATGGGTGCTCAACGGCGTCAAGCGCTTCATCACCAACGGCGACAGCGACATCCATCTGGTGCTCGCCCGCTCCGAGGACGGCACCAAGGACGGCCGCGGCCTGTCGATGTTTATCTACGACAAGCGTAACGGCGGTGTCAACGTGCGCCGCATCGAGAACAAGATGGGCATCAAGGGTTCGCCCACCTGCGAGCTCGTCTACAAGAACGCTCCCGCCGAGCTCTGCGGTTCGCGCCGCATGGGCCTCATCAAGTATGTGATGGCACTGATGAACGGCGCCCGTCTGGGCATCGCCGCTCAGAGCGTAGGTGTCAGCGAACTCGCATGGCGCGAGGCTCTGCAGTATGCCAAGGAACGCCGCCAGTTCGGCAAGGCCATCATCGAGTTCCCCGCCGTATCCGAGATGCTGGCAGTGATGAAAGCCAAGCTCGACGCAAGCCGCAGCCTGCTCTACGAAACAGCCCGTTTCGTGGACATGTACAAGGCTTACGAGGATATCGCCCGCGAGCGCAAGCTCAACGAGGAGGAACGCGCCGAGATGAAGCACTACAGCCGCCTCGCCGACGCTCTCACCCCCATGGCCAAGGGCCTCGGCAGCGAGTACTGCAACCAGAACGCCTACGACTGCATTCAGATTCACGGCGGTTCCGGCTTCATGAAGGACTATGCCTGCGAGCGCATCTACCGCGACGCACGCATCACCAGCATCTACGAAGGCACCACCCAGCTGCAGGTCGTGGCAGCCATCCGCCACGTCACCACCGGCAGCTACCGCACCCTCATCGACAGCTATGCCGCACAGGGCTTCGCCGGTGAGCTCGCTCCCATCGCCGAGAAGCTCGCCAAGCTCACCGAGACCTACTCCGCAGCCGTTGAGAAGGTGACTGCCGTCAACAACCAGGCTTACCTCGACTTCATGGCTCGTCGCCTCGTCGAGATGGCCGGCAACCTGGTGATGTCCTACCTGTTGCTCCTCGATGCAAAGAACTGCGAGAGCTTCCGCAACAGCGCCGTTGTCTACAGCAACCTCGCCGCTGCCGAAATCACCAAGCACGCAGAATTCATCAACAGCTTCGACCCCGCCGAACTTGCCGCCTACGGCATCTGATTCGGCTCCCGAATACTACGGCTCCGGCGCAGACTTGCGCCGGAGCCTGTTTTTTGAACCGACTGTCACGGCGCGATGCCGTGAACGATAGTACGTTTCCAAACGTTTCCAATACATATACACAGATACACAGATACAGAATATATATGAGTAAGGATTCATCACGCACTCAGGAGCCCGAAGGCTCGGTGTTCTCGCATGGTATATTCTATTCCGCACGCCAGGCCCTGCGTCGTCACGCCACGGGCGGCAACGTGCTGATTGCCGCGACACTGCTGGCACTTATCGTGGCCAACATCCCCGCCATCAATACCTATTACTTCGAATTCTGGACCCAGGAGGTGCGCCTCCAGGTGGGCGATTTCAATATCTTCAGCCATTCGGGTGAGCCCATGAATCTGCTGGCTTTCATCAACGACGCGCTGATGGCAATCTTCTTCTTCTCGATAGGCCTCGAAATCAAGCGTGAAGTGCTCGTCGGCGAGCTCTCGTCGTTCAAGCAGGCTCTGCTACCTATCGTGGCCGCTGTCGGCGGTATGGCCGTGCCCGTCCTCGTCTACTGGTTTCTGTCGCGCGGCACCGACTACAGCGGCGGCGCAGCCATCCCGATGGCCACCGACATCGCTTTCTCGCTCGGCGTGCTCGCCATGCTCGGCCACCGCGTGCCACTGTCGCTCAAGATATTCCTCACCACCCTCGCCGTAGTCGACGACATCGGCGGCATCATCGTCATCGCCGCCTTCTACTCGACCCATATCGAGCTGACTCTGCTGTTCTATGCCGCGCTGCTGTTCGGCCTGCTTCTGCTGGGCTCGCTGCTGCGCATCAAGAGCAAGCTGTTCTACCTCGGCGTCGGCGGCGTCATATGGTTCCTTTTCCTCAATTCAGGCATACATCCCACCATTGCCGGTGTTCTCGTGGCTTTCTGCGTGCCCGCCACGCCCGTGTTCGCCCCGAAGAAGTACATCAAGATTATACGTCGCTCCATCTCCAACTTCAAGGGCGACGAGGACGACGTGGACCTTGAGAAGCGCACCATCCTCGGCAAGGAGCAGATGAACTGGCTCAAGCAGGTAGAAAGTGCCTCGGACAAAGTCATATCGCCGCTCCAGGATCTTGAGGACAGCCTCCATCAGGTCGTCAACTTCGTCATCCTGCCGCTCTTCGCCTTTGCCAACGCCGGCATACTGCTGCTCGGCATGGAGCCCGCAAGCACTTTCGAGGGCATCTCGCTGTCCATCATCTGCGGCCTTGTCGTCGGCAAGTTCCTCGGCATCTTCTCCTTCTCGTGGCTTACAGTCAAGCTTCACCTCGCTCCCATGCCGGCCCACGCAAGCTGGTCGATGATGGCGGCCATGGCCATGCTCGGCGGTATCGGTTTCACGGTTTCGCTGTTCATCGCCACGCTGTCGTTCAACGCAGCAGTGCCCGAGCAGGCCGCGCTCCTCGAGCACGCCAAGCTCGGCATCGTGGTCGGCTCCGTGCTTTCGGGCCTGCTGGCCTTCGTATGGCTGCATCTGGTGCTCCCGAAGGGTGTCGCTCCCGACGCCGTCGAGGAAGACTGACCTCAGTTGCGCATTTTGAGCTTAGCCTCCAAATTTCCAAAAGCCAAAAATCATTGAAAATCATCAAATTTTGCTTAGGAAGTTTGGAGGCTTCACATTTATTTGTTAATTTTGACGCGAAATGTTAACGGCGCTTCTCCGCTGCCTTTCCGGCGCTATTTTGATGCTTCGGCGAGGGAACATTTTACAAAGGTTAAGCGTTAACAAAACATAGGTTAAATTAAAGAATGAAGAAGTCAACAATCTGGATACTGGCAATCGTCATGGCGATAGCATTCGTAGGCCTTCTGTTCATTCAGATATTCTACATGAAGAATATTGTGCAGATACGCTACGAGCAGTTCGCCCAGGGTGTGCGCCAGAGCCTCGTGGCCGTGTCAATGCGCCTTGAGCAGGACGAGACCCGTCACTTCCTGGAGGACGACCTCCGGCAAGTGGAGACCTCGTCGCTGGTGGAGCAGTACATTGGCGGCACCGTGGGGCAGGAGGGTATCAAGTACTCCTTCACCACCTCCACCGGACTTGAGGCCGACCTCACCATCAAGGGCGCCGTCAACGAGATTTCCATGCTGCGCCGCGCCAATGCCGGCGGACTGGCGGCACACTACCGCACCGCGCAGGACGCCTACCGCAACCGCTACCTCTATCAGAAAGGTCTGCTCGACGAAGTAATCCTCAACATCATCTCCACCGCATCGAGCCGCCCCATCACCGAGAGGGCCGACTCGGCACGTGTGGCATCCTACCTCCGCGCCGAGCTCGACACGCTCGGCCTCAACGTGCCCTTCGAGTTCGGCGTCACCAACTACGCCGGCACCGTGCTCTACAAAAGCCCCGGATTCCAGACGGGCCCCGGCGACCGCGACAACATGTTCGTGCAGACCCTCTTCCCCAACGATGCCAACGGCGCCGGCAGCTACCTCAAGGTCTACTTCCCGACCAAGCAGGACTATATCTTCTCGTCCATCTCGTTTATGGTGCCGGCATTCGCCTTCACCCTCATTCTGCTGATTATCTTCGTCTACACCATCATCGTGGCGTTCAGGCAGAAGAAACTCACCGAGATGAAGAACGACTTCATCAACAACATGACCCACGAGTTCAAGACCCCGATATCGTCCATCAGCCTTGCAGCGCAGATGCTCAACGACCAGAGCGTCCGCAAGAGCCCGACCATGCTCCAGCAGATATCGACGGTCATCAACGATGAGACCAAGCGCCTCCGCTTCCAGGTCGAGAAAGTGTTGCAGATGAGTATGTTCGACCGACAGAAGTCAACGCTCAAGCTCGAGGAAGTCGATGCCAACGCCGCAATCTTCAACATCGTCAATACCTTCAAACTCAAGGTCGAGAAGTACGGCGGCTCCATCGAGGCCAATCTCGATGCCATGAACGCCATCGTGGAAGTCGACGAGATGCACTTCACCAACGTCATCTTCAACCTGCTCGACAATGCCGTCAAGTACCGCTCCGAGGAGCGCCCGCTGCACCTCATCGTAAGCTCGCGCGACCTCGAGGACGAGCGAATCGAAATCAGCATCGCCGATAACGGCATCGGCATCAAGCGCGACGACCTGAAGAAAATCTTTGAAAAATTCTATCGTGTATCCACCGGAAACCTCCACGACGTCAAGGGCTTCGGCCTCGGCCTCGCCTATGTCCGCAAGATGGTCGGCGAGCTCGGTGGCGAGATTTCCGTGGAAAGCGAATTCAATGTAGGAACAAAATTTATAATAATACTACCACTCTCTAAAAACTGAACTACTATGGAAGATCGAATGAGAATCCTTCTGTGCGAGGACGACGAGAACCTGGGCATGCTGCTGCGTGAGTATCTCCAGGCCAAAGGATACAACGCCGATCTCTTTGTCGACGGCGAAGCCGGCTACAAGGCTTTCCTCAAAGGTAAATACGACATCTGCGTTCTGGACGTGATGATGCCCAAGAAAGACGGATTCACCCTCGCTCAGGAAATCCGCAACGTGAACTCCGAAGTACCCATTATCTTCCTGACTGCAAAGTCGCTGAAAGACGATATCTTCGAAGGCTTCAAAATCGGTGCCGACGACTATATCACCAAACCTTTCTCCATGGAAGAGCTCGTGTTCCGCATCGAGGCCATCCTGCGCCGCGTCAAGGGCAAGAAGGGCAAGGAAATCACCATGTACAAGATCGGCAAGTTCACTTTCGACACCCAGAAGCAGACACTGATGATCGGCGACAAAATCACCAAGCTCACTACCAAGGAAAGCGAGCTCCTCAGCCTCCTCTGCGCCCACGTTAACGAAATCCTCGAGCGCAACTATGCCCTCAAGACCATCTGGATTGACGACAACTACTTCAACGCCCGTTCGATGGACGTCTACATCACCAAGCTGCGCAAGCATCTCAAGGACGACCCCTCCATCGAAATCATCAACATCCACGGCAAGGGCTACAAGCTCATCGCTCCCGAAACCGAAACCCGCTGACACGTCAGCGGCCGAAACGCATACAGCCGCCGGGGCTCATTCTCCGGCGGCTGTTTTTGTGCGCGGCCTCGTAAATGCGGTTCATTATGGCCTTGAAGTGGCTTAAATATGGCTTAAATGTCGACAGAAGGGCACTTTTTCGGTCTAAAATATGGGAGTGTCGTTTTTTTTTGCCAATTTTGCAGAATGAAAACTACGGAAGCCACGGCCTCCGCACAGCTTTACGACTATAATGCAGCTTACAGCACAGATAATAGCCAATCAGATAGGCGGTTCCGTCGAGGGTAATCCTGATGTGACCGTCCATGACTTCTCTAAGATAGAAAGTGCCGTTCCCGGCACCATCACATTCCTTGCCAATCCCAAGTACGAACACCATATCTACTCCACAGGGGCTTCGGTAGTCCTTGTGCGCCGCGACTTCGTGCCCGAACATCCCGTTCAGGCCACACTCATCCGCGTCGACGATCCCTACAGTTCGCTGGCACAGCTCCTGAGCCTTGCCGCCACCTTCCTCAAGCCGAAATACGAAGGCGTGGAGGAGGGCAGTCACATCGCCGAAGGCGTCGAGATTCCTGAAGGATGTTATGTCGGAGCCATGGCTTACATCGCCAAGGGTGTCCGTCTGGGCCGCAATGTCAAGATATATCCCCACGCCTACATCGGCGACAACGTCACCATTGGCGACGACACCGTCATCTATCCGGGAGCCAGAATCTACTATGGCTGCCGCATAGGCTCGCGCTGCGTCATCCACGCCGGTGCTGTCATCGGCTCCGACGGCTTCGGTTTCGCTCCCGACGCCCGGGGCGTCTACCACAAAATCGAGCAGCTCGGCATCGTCCTCATAGAGGATGACGTGGAGATAGGCGCCAACGCCACCATCGACCGCTCCACAATGGGCCAGACAGTGCTCCGCCGCGGCGTCAAAATCGACAACCTTGTGCAGATAGCACACAACGTCGTTGTCGGCGAGCACACGGCCATGGCAGCGCAGGTAGGCGTCGCAGGCTCGACACAGATAGGCAAGCACTGCGTCTTCGGCGGCCAGGTCGGCATCGCCGGACACATCACCATCGGCGATGGCGTGCAGCTCGGAGCACAGAGCGGCGTGCCCAACAGCGTCGAGGCCGGCAGCCGCATGCTCGGCACTCCGGCCATACCTGCCGGTGCCTTCGCCCGGACTTTCGCCTACACCAAACGCCTGGCCTCACTTTTCGAGCGCGTCGACGCCCTCGAAAAAGAACTGGCAAAATACAAATCCGAATAATAAAACCTCCGTACACCATATCCACATCAAGCAATGAAGCAAGTAACCCTCAAGAATACCTTCACCCTCAGCGGTAAGGGCTTGCATACCGGAGCACAGCTGGAAGCCACCTTCTGCCCGGCTCCCGACAACCACGGCTATAAACTGCAGCGCACCGACATCGAAGGCGAGCCTACAATCGACGCCCTGGCCGAAAACGTAGTGTCGACCAACCGCGGTACCGTAGTAGGTCGCGGCGACGTGACCGTGAGCACCATCGAACACGCCATGGCAGCCCTCTACGCACTCGGCGTAGACAACTGCCTCATCAAGATAAACGGCCCCGAGATGCCCATTCTCGACGGCAGCTCACTGCCTTTCGTCGAGGCCATCAACAAGGTCGGTCTGGTTGAGCAGACCGCCGACAAGGACTTCTACTACGTCAAGCACAAGGTCGAAGTCATCGACATGGCCACCGGCTCCAAGCTGATGCTGCTCCCCGACGACCAGTTCAGCGTCGACGTGAAAATCGATTTCGATTCCCCCGTGCTGAGCAACCAGTACGCCACTCTGGACAATGTGGCCGATTTCGCAGCCGAAATCGCTCCCGCCCGCACATTCGTCTTCGTACGTGAGGTAGAACCCCTCCTCACCGCAGGCCTCATCAAGGGCGGCGACCTCGACAACGCCATCGTCATCCACGACAGCCCCATGAGCCAGGCCGACCTCGACCGCATCGCCGCAATGATGAACGTGCCTTCGCGCAACGTCGAGGAGTACGGCTACATCAACACCAAGCCTCTCTTCAGCCCCAACGAGCCCGCACGCCACAAGCTCATGGACCTCATCGGCGACATCGCCCTCATCGGCCGTCCCCTCAAGGGC
>JAIDUY010000468.1 GCA_029059965.1 Muribaculaceae bacterium | reverse complement strand
GCCGAATTCATCATCGCCAAGCACCGTAGCGGTAGCGTCGACACCGTCGACCTTCGCTTCCGCAAGCAATTCGTCCGCTTCGAGAACTGGAGCGTCGAGAACGACGCCGCCGACCTCCGCGCAGCCACGGACAATGCCGAAACGGCCGTCGCCCCCGCCGACGCCGCCACAGCCGCGGCCGATGCCGCCGCCCTCGGCGCCGCCCCCGCCGGAGTCGCGGCCCCCAACACGTCCTTCCTCGCCGGCTCCCCCTCAGACGCCGTCCCCTTCTGACCCCACCGAAGAAAGTAAAAAATGGCCGGTCCCCACGGAACCGGCCATTTCTATTAAGCCTCGGACGCTTTACTGGGCGTTGGCGTAGAGGATGTAGGAGGCGAGGGGGGCGAGGGTGCCGCTGAGGCGGCCGTCGCGTACGCTGAAGGCGGTGCCGTGGACGCTGTCGGTGTAGGTGCCGTCGGGCAGGGCGGTGGCCATGCGGACTTTCTGCTTGCGGTCGGAGAAGTTGATTATGGCTGCGCCTGCGGCTCCGCGCATCACTTCGACTACGGCGCCGTCGTTGGCTGTCTCGACCTGCTCGGGCTGGCCGCTCATGGCGTGGCGGAATGCGTTGGCGGCCACGACTTCGGGATGGAAGAACTCATCGTTGCCGCGGGCCCCGATGCGGTTGTTGCCCCAGTAGTTGGTGCGAGTGCTGCCGGCGGGACGGCTGAAGAAGAGGGGTCGGCCGGTAGCGCGGGCGGTGAGGAAGACGAAGCCTTCGCGAATCTGGTCGTCGGTGAGGCCGGCCGATTCGTGGGCGTTGGCGTAGGTGTCGTGGCTCTCGACCCATGTCACGAGGTGCTCGGCGCCGGCAGGGTTGCCCCAGTCGGCGAGTTCGGGCTGATATGCGCCCTGTTCGAGGGCATGGCGCAGGACGTGGCCGTAGTTGCTGGCGGTCAGGTCCATGTACTCGGCATATTCGGTCTCCTTGGTGTTGCGGTCCTGGAGAACTTCGCCATAGATGTAGATGCTGTCGGGCATAAGCAGCGAGAGGCCCTTGACGGCTTCGCGGCCAGTGGCGATGTCCCAGAAGTTATTACGCTCGCTGCGGGCGTCCAGGGGGTCGGAGGGCAGGCCGATGTGCTTGGCCGTGTCGTAGCGGAATCCGCGTGCGCCGAGGTTGATGAGGTCGTTGACGTACTGGAGGTAGTAGTACTGGAAGTCGGGGTTCTCGGTGTTGACGTCGGGCAGGCCGCCCATCTCGCCGGTGGTGCACTCGAAGCGGTCGTTCCACTGTGTGATGGGCGTGAAGCCGTTGGCGTGGTAGAGCTTGTCGTGGCCGCCGACGGCATTGTCCAGTCCGGGCAGCACGGCGGTGTGGTCGATGGCCGTATGGTTGGGGAGGACGTCGACAATGACCTTGACGCCGTACTTGTAGGCGCTGTCGGCCATCTGCTTGAAGTCCTCGCGGGTGCCGAGCATATAGTTGCCTATGGTCCAGTCGGTGGGCTGGTAGTAGTAGTACCATTTGCCCTGCACGGAGTCGCCGGGCTGGCTGAACAGAGCCTTGCCGCCTCCGTCGCCGACGTAGCATGCCTGCACGGGTGATGTCTGTACGTAGTCGTAGCCCGCCTCGGCAATCTGCTTCATGTTGGCGGCGATGGTGTCGAGGCTCCAGGACCATGCGTGCAGAATGACGCGGTCCTGAGCCGAGGGGTTCTTTGCAGCGGCGCCGGAAGCCATGGCCAGTACGGCCAGCGCTGCGACGCCTGTTCTGATTTTAGACATTGATATTGGTTTTTGTTATGTAAGTATGATGATGTTAAGTATGTTTCAGACTTTGAGACGCAGGAAGGAGTAGCCGAAGCGCTCGGCTGCGGCTCGCTCGAGCTCCTCGCGGAACTGTGGCGCCGCCAGCCCGATGAGCAGGCGCGCCCGCTCGGGCAGGCTGCGGCCGCGCAGGTCGGCGATGCCGTGCTCGGTGACGACGTAGTGCGTCTGGAAGCGCGTGGTCACCACGCCCGCGCCCGGAGTGAGCAGGGGCTTGATTTTGTTGTGGCCGCGTCGGCTGGTGGAGAGCATCGCGAGGAAGGACATGCCGCCCTCGGAGCGCGAGGCGCCGTAGACGAAGTCGTGCTGTCCTCCTATGCCGCTGTATATCTTTGTGCCTATGCTGTCGGCGCATATCTGGCCTGTGAGGTCGATTTCGAGGCAGGAGTTGATGGCGGCCACGCGCGGGTTGGAGCCGATGATGAAGGGGTCGTTGGTCCATGCGACGTCCTTGAAAATCATGTCGGGATTGTGGTCCATGGCGTCGTAGAGAGCCCTCGAGCCTAATGCCAGCGAGGCCACGCTCTTGCCGGGCATGACGTGCTTGAGGGAGTTGTCGATGACGCCGCTTTCGAGCAGGGGCAGCACGCCGTCGGTCATCGCCTCGGTGTGGAGGCCCAGATGGCGGTGGTCGCCGAGGGCGCGCAGAACGGCGTTGGGGATGCCGCCGACGCCAATCTGCAGTGTGGCGCCGTCGGGGATGCGTTCGGCGATGTAGTTGCCAATGGCTATCTCGTCGGCGGTAGGCTCGGGAGTGGGAACTTCCACCAGCGGGTCGTCGACCTGCACGGCGGCCGCAAGACGCGATATGTGGATGACGGGGTCGCCGTAGCTGAACGGCATGTGCGGGTTAATCTGCGCGATGACGGTGCGGGCACACTCGACAGCCGAGGTTGCAAGGTCGGCCGACACGCCGAAGCTCACGTAGCCGTCTTTGTCGGGCAGCGAGCAGTTGATGAGGGCGACGTCGACGGGGCATACGCCGCTGCGGAACAGCGAGGGCACCTCGCCGAGAAAGCGCGGAATGACCGAGCCGTAGCCGGCGTCGATCCACTCGCGCACCGAGTTCGACACGAAGAAACTCTCCACAAGGAAGCTGTCGCGGTACTCGGGACGGCAGTAGGGAGCCTCGCCGCGGGCGACGGCAAAGGCAACGTAGACCGTTACGTCGCGCAGTTCGCTCCCGCGGTCGGCCATGGCCGCCACGAGGGTCTCGGGGATGGATGTGCTGCCCTGTATGAAGACGTGGTCGCCGCTCTTTATCAGGCGTGCGGCCTCGGCGGCGCTTACAAAATCAATTCTGTTCATCGGCAAAAGCTTTGAGACGTTCGGCAAGTGTATCGATATCGGCGTCGGTGGCCAGGCGCGACACGCACACGCGCAGGCCGTGCCTGCCGCTGCCCGTTCCGGGCAGCGAAATGGCACTGACACCATGGCGCATCAGGGCGCGCTGCAGGGTCTCGCTGTCCATGTCGCCGTAGGTGGCGGTGAAGAAGAATCCGTTGCTGACGGGGCGACCGTCGTCCATGCTGTAGACGGCGTGGAATCCGGCATTGTCGAAGACCTCGCGTGCACGTGCGCAGCGGCGTTCGTACTCGCGGCAGTCGTTCACGAAGTCGAGGCGGCCGTCGGCGGCGGCGTTGAGCATGGCTGCCATGGCGTGCTGGGCCGAGTGGGTCACACCCGATGATATGCCGTAGACCACACCGAATATATATGCGTCGACAAAAGTCTCCATGCCGAAGAAAGCCTGCAAGGCCGGTTCGCGGCGGTCGGCCACCTCGTTGCTCATGCATACCAGCGCCACGCGCTGTCCGGCATAGCTGAATATCTTGGAGCCCGATACGAGCAGCACATAATTATCGGTGTATTTGGCCACCGTGGGGATGAAGGGCTCGGCATAGGGAACGCTGCAGTCGCGGCGGAAGTCCATGCCCATGTAGGCGAGATCCTCGATGACGATTGCGTCGTACTTAGTGGCGAGGCGTCCGATGATTTCGAGTTCGCGCTCGCTGAAGTTTGTCCACGCCGGGTTGTTGGGATTGGAGTAGAGTATGCCGGTCACCTTGCCCGAGGCGAGGATGCTTTCGAGGCGTGCCTCAAGGGCTTCGCCGCGGTAGTCGTAGATGTCGAAGCTCTCCTCCTTGAGTCCCACGAGCTTTGCCTGCAGGTGCTGCGGGGCGAAGCCTGGATTGAGGTAGAGCATGGTGTCCTTTTCGGGGTCGCGCAGACTCAGCAGGAGCAGCATGGCGAAGCTGCCCTGCATGGAGCCCACCGAGGGGACGATGCACCGCGGCTCGATGTCGGTGTCGATGAATGCCTTGACGAAGCGTGAGCCGGCGCTTTTGATTTCGGGAATGCCCATGATGGGCGGATATGTGGCGGCCACGCCGTCGCGCAGGGCGGCGCACTCGGCTTCGGTGCCTATCGTCTGGGGCGGCAGTCCGGGGTTGCCTACCTCGAGGTGGACGAATGGCTCGCCGGCCTCTTTTTCGGCTGCGGCGGCCACGGCGACAATCTGGCGTATGGTCGCGCCGCTGAGTGTCGCTATGTTCAGACGCTTCATCAGGGCGTCGAGCTGTTGTTCGGTCAGTGGAAGCATGGTGTCGGGATGATGAAGTCTTGTAAGCTATTTTTATCAGGCTTTGGCGAACTGCAGTCCTGCCTCGAAAGCCTTGCGGTTGGCTTCGAGTACGGCCTCGCCTTTGGCGCCGAAGCATGTGTCGAGGGCGCGGCGCAGCCTGTCGGCGTCGATGTCGAGGAAGGGAGCGGCGGCTCCGAGCAGAACGATGTTCGACGAGCGCGGACTGCCGGCCTCGCGTGCCATCGCGTCGGCGTCGAGCATGACGGTGCGGAAGCCACCGTCGGCGTAGGCCTTTTCAATTTTCTCAGCCTCGGGATAGTTGTCGATGTTGACGAAGGGCACCGTGTTGCACACTATTGTTCCGCCCGGGCGCAGCCACGGCAGATAGCGCAGGCCCTCCATAGGCTCCATGGATATGACAATGTCGGCTTCGCCGCGGGGGATGAGGTCGGAGTAGATGCGTCCGGAGCTGAGGCGCAGATTGCTCTGCACGTCGCCTCCGCGCTGGCTCATGCCGTGCACTTCGGCCTGCTTGAGGTTGAGGCCCATTTCGAGGGCGGCGGTTCCGATAACAGCGGCGATGGTGAGTATGCCCTGGCCGCCTACGCCTGCGAGGATTATGTCTTTCTTCATGACCGTCTTGTTTTGGATGAGTTGTGACGACGGGCAGTCTGGACTGTCTCTGATACAGATCG
>JAIDUY010000467.1 GCA_029059965.1 Muribaculaceae bacterium | reverse complement strand
CTCGACCAGAAGGAAGAGTGTGTGGCCGCCGTCAAGTCCGGGAATGGGAATGATGTTCATGAAGGCGAGGATGACGGACAGGAAGGCCGTAATCTGCCAGAAGCTGTACCAGTTCCATGTGGCGGGGAAAAGGTCGCCGAGTGTGCCGAATCCCCCGAGACTCTGTGCGCCTTCCTTGGTGAATACCTGCTTCATGGACTGAACGTAGGTGACAAGGCGGTCGACGCCGAGCTCCCATCCGCGGGGGATGCTGCTCCAGAACGAATAGTTCACCGTGCTGCGTTCGAAGATTTCCGAAGGAGCCAGCAGCTGGATGCCTATCTTGCCGTTGTCGTTGACGGCGACTTCGGCTGTGCGTGTGCTGCCGTCGTCGGCCAGGATGAGCATGGGCACGGTGTTGCCTTTGTTGGCCTCGAGGGCGGGGAAGAATTCGGTCAGGGTGGGCACTGTGTCGGAGCCTACCTTGAGGATGCGGTCGCGGGGCTGCAGTCCTGCCGCCGCCGCGCCCTCGCCGTTGACGGTGCGGGCCACATAGACGGGGATGCGCATAGTCATGGGCAAGAAGTCCTTGCCCTTGGCTGTGATGCTGCGTATGAGCGAGGCGGGGATGTCGACGGTGACGAGTTCGCCGTCGCGCATCACGCCCACCTGTGCGCCGGGCTGCACCATGTCCCAGAGGGCGGAGTAGTCGTGGGCGTCGATGGGCTGTCCGTCGAGGGTCGTCAGTATGTCGCCGTCGCGGAAGCCCGCGGCCTGCATCTCGGGGGCGAAGTCCATGCCCTCGGTCATATTCTGGAAGGGGATGACGTCGTCGCCCCAGTGGAAGGCTATACCTATATATATACATACGGCCAGCACGAAGTTGAACACCACGCCGGCGACCATGACGCACAGGCGCTGCCATGCGGGCTTGGAGCGCAGCTCCCAGCTCTGGGGTTCGGAGGCGAGGTCGTCGACGCCCTTGGTCTCGTCGACCATGCCTGCGATGTCGCAGTAGCCGCCGAGGGGCACCCAGCCGAGACCGTAGATGGTGTCGCGCCATGTGGGTTTGCCGTCAGGGCGCGGTTCGTGCTTGGCTCCAACCTTGAATGTGGCCATCGCGCGGGGGCTGCCGTCCTTCTTGTTCCACGCTATGAGTTCGAGCTTGCCGGCCATGGGATTGTAGCGCAGAAGCGAGAACTTGGGGTTGAAGAACAGGTAGAAGCGGTTGACTTTCACCCCGAATATGCGGGCGAAGATATAGTGTCCGAATTCGTGGATTGTCACAAGGATGACAAGAGCCAGAATCAGCTGAAGGGCTTTGATGAGGATATCCAATGTAGTGTTGCTTAGTGGTTTATACTGTTGACGTAGTCCGAGGCGATGGCGCGGGCTTCGGAGTTGGAAGCCACGAAGTCGTCGTAGTCCGGTTCGGCAGTGAAGCCTGCGCGGGCTATGGCGTCGGCTATGGTGTCGTAGATGTCGTAGAATCCTATTCGGTCTTCGAGGAAGGCTGCCACGGCGATTTCGTTGGCGGCGTTAACCACGCAGGCGGTGTTGCCGCCGCGCTCCATGCACCGGTGAGCGAGGCCGAAGCAGGGGAAGCGTTCGGCGTCGGGGAGTTCGAATGTCAGCGAGGCCATCTCGGCGAGCGACAGACTGCGGGCGCTGCCGCCCAGGCGCGAGTGCTCGCCCAAGGCGTATGCAATTGGCAGGTGCATGTCGGGCACGCCGAGCTGGGCCTTGATGGCGCCGTCGTCGAACTCGACCATCGAGTGCACGATGCTCTGCGGATGCACAACGGCCTCGATGCGTTCGGGCGCTATGCCGAATAGGTGCCGGGCTTCGATGAGCTCGAAGGCCTTGTTCATCATCGTAGCCGAGTCGATTGTGATTTTGGCGCCCATGCTCCAGTTGGGATGCTTGAGGGCGTCGGCGGCCTTGACGCCGGCGATGCGGTCCTTGGTCCATGTGCGGAAGGGGCCGCCGGAGGCCGTGACGATGAGTCGCCTGACGGTGGCGATGTCCTCGCCGGCCAGACACTGGGCTATGGCCGAGTGCTCGGAGTCGACGGGATAGATGCGCGATGGCGAGTCGGCAAGCAGGCGCGTGATGAGGTCGCCGGCCACGACGAGTGTTTCCTTGTTGGCCAAGGCGATGTCCTTGCCGGCCTTGATGGCTGCGACGGTGGGGGCGAGGCCGCTGTAGCCCACCGTGGCGGTCAGCACCATGTCAACATCGTCGGCCACGACGCATTCGGCCAGTGCCTCGGACCCCGCGGCACATTCGATGCCCTCCGGCGCGAGGGCTTCGCGCAGGCGAGGCAGCAGCACAGGGTCGGCGATTACGGCCAGACGGGGGCGCAGCTCGAGGGCGGCGCGTATCAGGCCGTCGACACGGCGTCCGGCCGCGAGCACGGTGGCGCGGTAGCGCTCGGGATGATTCTTGATTATATCTGATGCCTGCTGTCCGATGGAGCCTGTGACGCCGAGGACAGCTATGCGTTTCACGTCTTTCACTGTTAGCGGTTTTTTGCACCGCAAATTTACGAAAAATATTTCATATAGGCCTGCCCCAGGCCTATGTTGACACGATGTTAGTATTTTTAAACGGCTCGGATTGGGGCATGGGCAAATATTTTCGTAACTTTGGAGTCGCAAATAAAGATCAAGCCAATGCTGACCTATACCAACCATCTCAAGCCACTTGTTCTGCCCGAATACGGGCGCAACATACAGAACATGGTCGACCGCTGCCTCGAAATCGAGGACCGCGACGAGCGCACGCGCGCCGCAAACAGCGTCGTTGCCACCATGCTCACCCTTTTCCCGCCCACCGGCGACCGTCAGGAGTACACCCGCAAACTGTGGGATCATATCATGATTATGAGCGACTTCCGGCTGGACGTAGACCTGCCCTTCGAGCCCGTCGACCGCGCCGTGTTCGAAGACCATCCCGACCACATGCCCCTGCCCGGCGTCGGTCCGATGCAGTATCGCGTCTACGGCTCTTATATCGCCCGGATGATTGACGTGGCCTCGACCATGCCCGAAGGCGAGGAGCGCGACGCGCTGGTGATGCTCATAGCCAATCACATGAAGAAGGTCTTGCTGGCCGAGAACCGCGAGGGCGTCGAGGACGCGCGCATCTTCTCCGACCTGCGCCACATGAGCCACGGCGCAATCCGTCTCGACCCCGCCGAGGTGCGTCTGCATGAATTCCGTCAGGCTCCCACGCCCTCGGGCAAAAAGAAAAAGAAGAAATGATAGGGCGGCGCGAGCTTGTCGCCGTCGGAAGCGTGCTCAAGCCCCACGGCGTCAAAGGCGAGATGAACGCCCTGGTCGACATCCCCGACCTCGACCTGTCGGAGCTGCCCTGCGTGTTCTTCGAGCTGGACGGACTGATGGTGCCTTTCTTTGTCGGCGCACAGAGGCGCCGCGGCGCCGAGTCGGTGCTCGTAACCATCGACGGTGTCGATTCCGAGCCGAGGGCGGCCGATTTCGCCGGCCTCACCATATACGTCCGCAAGCAGGATTTGCCCGAGGATGATGATGACGACGAAGGCGACGGCTTCTACCTCGCCGACCTTATCGGCTACAGGGTGACCGCCGACGGCATGGACGTCGGAACCGTCGAGGATTTCGACGACAGCACCGCTAACGTCCTCATGACTGTCCGCGCCGACAGCGGCCGGACTGTGAACATTCCCGTTGCCGACGAGTTCTTCACCTCCGTCGACCCCGAATCCGGAATGATAGAAATGACACTTCCCGAGGGTCTCCTCGACTTGTAATAACGAACACAATCACACATATATATGCAGGAATTTGACGAACAGCAGGCCGTGGCAGCAATGTGCAGGGCCATTGGCGCCGAGCCCGGAACATCAGTCGAGGACGATGTCTGCGAGGTTCTCGACCTTATCTACGACTACTACGAGAGCCATGGCGAGCTAAGCCTCGACCTCGGCGACGACGATGCCGACGACGACATTGCCGACATGGTGGCCTATATCGCACGCCATCTGCGCAAGAACGGCCCCGAGCAGCCCTTCTCCGACAGCCAGCTGACCGACATGGTCAAGGCCGAAATCGACTACGAAGACAGCATTATCTGACGGCCATGAAGCGCTTCATTCTCTCCATTGCCGCGTCGGTGATGGCTTTTGCGGCGCTGTGCGCCGACTTCGACCCCCTGGCTGCCGACATCGAGGCCAACATACGCCACCCCGAGGTTCCCGCAAAGGCCGCGCAGGCCGTAAGCTCGTCGATGAACCAGCTCGTGCGCACCCTCCGCGGTGCCGGATACAGCGTCCGTGCCGTGCGCGACGGTCAAGTCGTGCTGGTCACCATCCCCGCCGTGCAGCTTTTCGCTCCCGGCAGCACCGCGCTGCGCCCTGAGGCTTCGTCGGCCTTGCGTCCGCTGATGCCGTACATCAACCGCACCGACAACTACAAGGTCATCGTGGCCGCGCATAGCGACGACACCGGCGATGAAGTCTATGCCGACCGTCTCACCGCCGACCGCGCCAATGCCGTCGACGAATTCTTTTTCGCCCTCAACAGCAACGCCGACACGGGCATAATTCCCTACGGACTTGGCGCCGACGAGCCTGTCGAGGCAAACAACAGCATAGCCGGACGCGCGGCCAACCGCCGCATCGAAATATACTTCGTGCCCACGCAGGAATATATCGACAAGGTGCGCCGACGCCGCAACTGACCACCCTACGCAGAACCAGCCATTCCACATTTCCCACCTGCCCAACCATATGCCGCCTACCAATACCAATAACCGACGTCGCAACGGCGGACGCTTCGTCGCCGACGCCCCCGTGCCCGATGTCGCAGGGCGCCTCGTGCCCCGCGCCACCGATGTCGAGGCCGCCGTCCTCGGCGCACTGATGCTCGAGAAGGACGCCTTCACTGCCGTATGCGAGATTCTGCGACCCGAAAGCTTCTACGAGCCTGCACATCGCGCCGTCTACGAGGCAATACTCTCGCTCGGCATCGCTCAGGAGCCCATCGACCTGATGACTGTCACCGACCGTATGCGCAGCCGCGAGACCCTCGAAAGTGTCGGCGGCCCCGCCTTCCTTGTCGGACTCACGGCCAACGTCGCCTCCGCCGCACACGTCGAGTACCACGCACGCATCGTGGCGCAGAAACACCTCGCCCGCGAGCTCATCGCCTTTGCCTCGCAGGTCGAGAACGGTGCCTTCGACGAGACCAACGACGTCGACGACCTTCTGCAGGAGGCCGAGAAGCACCTGTTCGAGATTTCGCAGCGCAACGTCAAGCGCGAGGTGCTGCAGATCGACCCTATCCTCGGACGCGCCGTCGAGCAGATGCAGCTCGCCGCACAGCGTGAGTCCGGTCTCAGCGGCCTCTCCAGCGGATTTACGGGCATCGACAGCATAACATCCGGCTGGCAGAATTCCGACCTCATCATCATCGCCGCACGGCCCGCCATGGGCAAGACCGCATTCGTCCTCTCCATGGCGCTCAACATCGCGCTGGCCAACAATCCCGTGGCTGTGTTTTCGCTCGAAATGAGTTCGCTCCAGCTCGTCAACCGTCTCATATCCAACGTCTGCGAGATGCCCGGCGACAAAATCAAGAGCGGACGCCTCAGCCGCATGGAGTGGAATCAGCTCACACACCGCATGGCACGCCTGCAGGGTGCTCCCCTCTATGTCGACGATACCTCCGGTCTCTCCATCATGGAGCTGCGCACCAAGGCACGCCGCCTCGTGCGCGAGCATGGCGTACGCATGATTATCATCGACTACCTCCAGCTTATGACCGCCGGCGGCCTCAACCTCGGTTCACGCGAACAGGAAGTCAGCACCATCTCGCGCTCGCTCAAGCAGTTGGCCAAGGAACTCGACATCCCTGTCGTAGCTCTGTCGCAGCTCAACCGAAAGCTCGAGGACCGCAGCAACAAGGATAAACGCCCGCAGCTCTCCGACCTCCGCGAGTCCGGCGCCATCGAACAGGACGCCGACATCGTCTGCTTCATCCACCGTCCCGAGTACTATCAGCACGGCGGCGAAGACAGCCAGGGACGCGACATCCGCGGTCTGGCCGAATTCATCATCGCCAAGCACCGTAGCGGTAGCGTCGACACCGTCGACCTGCGCTTCCGCAAGCTATGCGTCCGCTTCTAGAACTGGAGCGTCTATTAC
>JAIDUY010000466.1 GCA_029059965.1 Muribaculaceae bacterium | reverse complement strand
AGATTGACCGCATCATGGAGATTGCCCGCCGCGACGACATTCCCGTAATCGAGGACGGCGCCGAAGGCTTCGGCTCGAACTTCGAAGGGCAGGCGCTCGGCACGTTCGGCGAGTTCGGCGTGCTCTCGTTCAACGGCAACAAGATGATTACCACCTCCGGCGGGGGCGCCCTGATATGCCCCGATGCCGAGAAAGCCCGCGAGATACTCTGGTATGCCACACAGGCCCGCGAGTCCTATCCCTACTACCAGCACGAAGCCATCGGATACAACTACCGCATGAGCAACATCTGCGCAGGCATAGGCCGCGGTCAGATGACCATCGTCGACGAGCACATCGCCCACCACCGCATGGTGCAGAAAATCTACTGCGAGCTGCTCAGGGACGTACCCGGAATCACGATGCACGTCAACCCCGACGACCGCTACGACTCCAACTTCTGGCTCTGCACAGCCACTGTCGACCCATCACTGAAAATCAAAGGACAGGAGCGCGCATACGCCCGCGTAATCTCCGGAGCTGTCGGCGGAGCCGCCGGCGTGACACACGCCGCCGAAAGCGCCCACACCGACATCGAACCCAACGAAAACATCGAGGCACTGCGCATGGCTCTCGACGAAGCCGGAATCGAAAGCCGTCCACTGTGGAAACCCATGCACTGCCAGCCCGTCTACCGCAACAACCCCGCATATACAAACGGAGTCAGCGAAGACCTCTTCCGCCGCGGCATCTGCCTCCCCGCAGGCCCGTGGGTATCCCAAGAACACGTGCACCGCATTGTAGCAGCCATAAAAGACGCCATCATCGGCTGACAAGACCGACCTTAATACACCGACATCGCCGGGCTCCCCTCGCGGGCTGCCCGGCGATGTTGTTTTTTCAGTTTTACTTTGCCAGATCGCGGATATTGATTATATCAGGAGGAATATTATCACCGTCGTACACTACAGTCTTGCGTCCTATCATATCGGGGAACAACCCGTTAAGATATTTTAGATTCTTCTGGAATGATGGATTGTAAGTAGATGCCGACTTAACTTCGTAAATATCTATTTTATCACCTTTTATCTGCAACATATCAGCTTCCCGCCCGGCATTCTCACGGTAAAAAAACAGATTTGGGCGCTTACCTTGGTTAGCGCTCTCCTTGATAAGCTCCACAACAGCGAGATTTTCAAATATACTTCCTCTGAGCGGATGCACCGCAAGCTGTCCTACTGTTTCAATTCCGAGGAGAAAACAAGCAAGTCCCGTATCATAAAAATATAGTTTCGGACTTTTGGTAAGTCGCTTGTTTATATTAGCATGAAAGGGCTGTAACATCAAGACGACGTAGGACGTCTGCAGTATTGAAATCCAGGAGCTGATAGTAGGAGCCGAAACACCTACTTCCATTGCCAACGACGTAGCATTGAATTCTGTTCCGATACGTCCGGCCGCCAGCTGTATGAATCTTTGGAATTGCGCGACGTTATTAATGTTTTTTATCTGTCGTACATCTCGCTCTACATAAGTTGAGTAATAATTCGAATAAAAAAGGTCGACAGGTCGTGCTTTCGTAACTACAGATGGATACAGTCCATTCAAAAGAATGTGGTCTGTTGAATTTTGTTTATAATCGCCTAATTCATTCAAGGCAAAAGGCAATAGATTGAACAAGGCGGCTCTTCCTGCCAGTGACTGGGTTATTCTTTCCATCAGGCTGAAATTACTGCTACCTGTAAGAATGAATTGTCGGTCAGGATTCTCATCGACTTCAATCTGCAGATATGAGAACAATTCGGGAACTTGTTGCACTTCGTCAATCACCACCTTGGCACCTGCATTTGCAAGAAATGCCTTGGGATCCTCCGCAACACGTTGGCGCAGTGAGACATCCTCGAAATTATATCGAGAATAACCGTCAAACAGATGACGACACAACGTCGATTTTCCCGACTGGCGCGGACCTGTTATGACAATAACAGGGTAGTATTCCGCGGCCCTCATTACCGATTCTGATATTTTACGCGATATATACTGCATCACTAAAAATCATGCAAATTAAAAGTGAGACTTTTGTTTTGCGCAAATTTACAAATTCTTTTTCACATGACGAACCTTCATTTAGAGAAAAAATGATATGCCGTAGTTGCGGGCTGCCCGGCGATGTTGTTTTGCGGATGCCTAATTTTTCCTAATAATCCCGTCCTCCGCGGCGGGATTTTTGCTTTTGGCGTGGTTTTTGCGTATTTTTGCAAGTTCCAAGAACTTCAATATGGCAATTTCCAAGAAATCTCCTCATATCAAAGCTTCCAACATATCGGTCAAGGGCGCCCGCGTCAACAACCTCAAGAATGTCGACGTCGAGCTGCCCCGCAACCAATTCATCGTCATAACGGGCCTCTCCGGCTCGGGCAAGTCCTCGCTGGCATTCGACACTCTCTATGCCGAGGGGCGACGTCGCTATGTCGAGAGCCTGTCGGCCTACGCCCGCCAGTTCATGGGCAAGCTCCGCAAGCCCGAATGCGACTTCATCCGCGGGCTGCCGCCGGCCATCGCCATAGAGCAGAAGGTCAATACCCGCAACCCGCGCTCCACAGTGGGCACATCAACCGAAATCTACGACTACCTGCGAATGCTCTTCGGCCGCATCGGCCGCACCTACTCGCCCGTAAGCGGAGCGCTTGTCAAGAAGCACACCGTCGAGGACGTCCTCGCAGCGGCGGCGTCCTACCCCGAAGGTACCCGAATAGCCGTCGTGTCGCCCATCATCCTGCCCGAGGGGCGAAGCCTGAACGAACAGCTCGACATATACCTCAAGGAAGGCTACTCGCGCCTTGTCAACTCCAAAAACGAATTTGTCGACATCGACGGCTTCGCGCAGGGGCGTTCATCGAAACTGCCCTCGCTGCTCATCGACCGCCTCGCAACAGCCTCGCGGGGCGACGAGTTCTCGCGCCTGGCCGAATCGGCCGAAACAGCCTTCTTCGAGGGCCACGGACAGTGCGCCCTCCTCGTATGGGGCGACGACGGCAAGGTCATGCGCCACGACTTCTCCAAACGCTTCGAAGCCGACGGCATCACCTTCCCCGAGCTGTCCGAGCAGATGTTCAACTTCAACAACCCCGTCGGCGCCTGCCCGGTCTGCGAAGGCTTCGGCCGCACCCTCGACATCGCCGAGGACCTCGTCGTTCCACAGAAGTGGGAATCGGTATTCTCCGACGCCGTCGCCCCGTGGCGCGGCCCCAAGTCGCGCAGGTGGAAGCAACAGTTCATCGAGGCCGCATCGCCATCGGGCTTCCCCGTCCACACTCCCTATCAGGACCTTGACGAAAAGTGGAAACAGATGCTGTGGGAGGGTGACAAGGAGCATGGCGTCAGCGGCATCAACGACTACTTCGACTGGGTGGCCTCGCAGCGCCAGGCCATCGAGTTCCGCATGATTCTGGCACGCTACCGCGGCAAGACCATCTGCCGCCGCTGCCACGGCAGCCGCCTGCGCCCCGAGGCATCCTACGTCCGCGTCGGAGGCCGCACAATCAGCGACCTCGTGCGCATGCCCGTCAGCGACCTGCTGCCCTGGTTCGACAGCCTCGAGCTCGACGAGCGCGACGCAAAAATCGCCGACCGCATCCTCACCGAAATCCGCAAGCGCCTCACCTTCCTCATCGAAGTCGGCCTCGGCTACCTCACCCTCGACCGCCTCAGCAACACCCTCTCCGGCGGCGAGAGCCAGCGCATCAACCTTGCCACATCGCTCGGCAGCAGCCTGGTCGGCTCCATCTACATCCTCGACGAACCCTCCATCGGCCTGCACTCGCGCGACACCGAGCGGCTCATCGGCGTGCTGCGCAAGCTCCAGCGCCTTGGCAACACCGTCGTAGTGGTCGAGCACGACGAAGAGATAATGCGTGCCGCCGACCGCCTCATCGACGTCGGCCCTGCAGCCGGACGCCTCGGCGGACAGATTGTCTATCAGGGGCCGCCCGAAGGCATCACCGACACCGAAGAAAGCTTCACCATGAAGTACCTCTCCGGACAGCTCGCCATCCCCCTGCCCGCATCACGCCGACGCTGGCGCGACCGCATCCGCATCGAGCACGCCACCGAGCACAACCTCAAAGACATCACCGTCGACTTCCCGCTGGGCGTGTTCACGGCCGTCACAGGCGTCAGCGGCTCGGGCAAGTCCACCCTCGTGCGCGACATCCTCTTCCGCGCCCTTACCCGCGAACTCACCGGCGAAGGCGACGCCCCCGGCGCCCACCGAGGCATCAGCGGCGACATCAAGCGCGTCAGCGAAGTAGTCTTCGTCGACCAGAATCCCATCGGACGCTCCACACGCTCCAACCC
>JAIDUY010000465.1 GCA_029059965.1 Muribaculaceae bacterium | reverse complement strand
GTGCGGAAGCGGAGCACACCGTGAGTGGCGGGGTGCTGCGGGCCGATGTTGACCACGAAGTCCTCGGGTTCGAAGATGCGGACCTCGTTCTTGACGAGCTTGCCGTTCTTGTCGCGGGAATAGACGTCGGTGAAGTCAGACTGGCGTTCGCTTTCGATGCTGACGGGGTTGATGTCGGGAGTGTCGTCGTAGTCCTTGAGCAGGGGATAGCCTTTCCAATCGAGGCTGAGGAAGAGGCGGCGCATATCGGGATTGTTGACGAATATGATGCCGTAGAAGTCGTAGACCTCACGTTCGTAGAGGGTTGCGACTTTCCAGACGTCGGCGGCGGATGTCACAGTGGGGCATTCGCGTCCGCCTTCGGCCATTATTTTCACTCCGATGACTTCGTTGGTGACGGAGCTCATCAGATAGTATATGCATCCGAGGCCTTCGGCCCAGTCCATGCCGACAACGGTGACGAGATAGTCCATCTTCAGACCTTCGGTGTCGCGCAGGGCGATGGCGAGGTCGTGCCAGCGTGAGTCGGGGATGGTAACGACGGGGTTAACGTCGCCGGAGAATGTGGCTTCCGGAAATTTTTTGGCGATTATATCGGTGATACTGGCCATTTCGGGAGGTTTTAAGGATAATCAGAGGTCTTTAGTCTTCCACACCGGGCACGGGATGGCTTTTGAGGAATTCGTTCTGTTTCTCCTGACGGTTTACGCCGCCGAAGAAGCGCTCGACTTTGATTTTGCGCGAGAGCTGCATGATGCCGTAGATCATGGCTTCGGGACGCGGAGGACAGCCGGGGACGAACACGTCGACGGGCACGATGTCCTCGATGCCCTTGGCTACATGATAGCTCTTGCGGAAGGGGCCGCCGGAGATGGCGCAGCTGCCGCAGGCGATGACATACTTGGGCTCGGCGAGCTGATCGTAGAGACGGCGGAACACGGGCACCATGCGGTGTACGATAGTACCGGCCACCATCATAAAGTCGGCCTGACGGGGGCTCGAACGGGCAACTTCCCATCCGAAGCGCGCCATGTCGTAGCGGGCGGCGCCGAGGCTTACGAATTCGATACCGCAGCAGCTGGTGGCGAATGTCAGAGGCCAGATGGAGTTGGAACGGCCCCAGTTTATGAGTTTGTCAAGAGAACCGACAACGATGTTGGTGCCGCTCTCCTGCAGTTCCTTTACGAGTTTTTCGATGTATTCGTTGTCCTTCCAGTCCTGGTAGGGCATGCTTTTGGTTGTCACTTCCATTCGAGAGCTCCTTTCCGCCAGGCATATACGAGGCCAAGCACTAAAACGCCAAAGAATACGGCAATACAGAGGAGACCGTCAGTGCCGAGGGCTTTCATCTTGACTGCCCAGGGGAAGAGGAAAACGGTCTCGACGTCGAACATCAGAAACAGGATGGCAAAGAGGTAGTAGCCGATGTGAAGCTGGGCCATGCTTTCGCCACGGGTGGGGATACCGCACTCGTAAGGTTCACCCTTCTGGGGATTGAAGGAGCGGGGCGAAATCAACTTTGCAATCCACAGAGCCAGAAACACCAGCGCCACGCCCGTGAGCATGGCCGTAATGGCGAGGACTCCGCTGTTCTCAATACCAAAGATGGCTGTTGATATCATATTTTAAAGTTTATGTTTTGACAGCTTTAAGAGATTCTGCGAGTTTCCGATACTTGACCGGGGGACGGCTGCGACGGACAAGAGAAGAGAACAATCCGCTGACCGACAGATACTTGCCCCGAAGCGCACGTATCAGCCCGATTTTTCAACTGCAAAGGTAGTGAAAAAAATACAAAACAGCCGCATAATGAGACTGAAAAACTTTTCAACACCTGCCCCCGTTGGAAAAAGCAGGATATGCCGCACACGGAATTTTTTGAGTAACTTTGCGGCAAAACACAGCTAATGACACACGACAACGACAGACTGACCCGCAATTACTTTCTGACAGCCGGCGAATGCGACGCCGAGGGCCGCATGCCCCTCCCCTTGGTGGCCGAACGCATAATCGAGGTCTCCACCGCACATGCCAACGAGCTCGGAATAGGCTACGCCACACTCGTCAAGCACGGCATCGGCTGGGTGCTGAGCCGCCTGAGCATCGAGATGGTGCGCTATCCGGGCATCAACGAAGAATATTCGCTCACGACATGGATAGAGTCCATCAACAGGCGTTTCAGCGAGCGTAACATCCTGATTACCGACTCCAACGGAGCGGTAGCCGGCTATGCGCGCAGCGTATGGAGCGCCATAGATTTCGCACGCCGCACGGGAGCCGACCTTGCCGGCACGGGCATAGAGCACTGTCCTGTGGCTGTCATAGACTGCCCTATCGAAAAGACTCCGCGAATCCCGGCGCCGGATCCCAACGTGGTCGGCAAGGAATACACTTTCCGTTACTGCGACCTGGACTTCAACCGCCACGTCAACACCATCCGCTACCTCGAGCTGCTGATGGACCAGTGGACGCTGGAGCACTACGACGCAATGGAGACCGAGCGCGTCGACCTCCTTTTCCACCATGAATGCCGATTCGGCGACACGGTGTCGGCCCGCATCTGTTCACCTGTCGATAAGATGTACGACTGCGAGCTGTCGCGCGAAGGCGTGCGCGTGGTGGGCGCGCGCTTCAGATTCAGAAACAGACAAGATGTATCTCAGACCGCCGGCAGCGAGAGGCCGTTGAGCTTGCGGTAGAGGTCGAGGGCATAGACGTCGGTCATGGCCGAGATATGGTCCAACACGGCCTGGAGCTTGCCGTAGAGGGTCGGGGCGCCGACATCGTACTGCTGGGGGAACTTGGCCAGCAGAAGACGCGAATCTGTCTCTTATACCAATCTGACGCTGCCGACGATAAGGCTCGTGT
>JAIDUY010000464.1 GCA_029059965.1 Muribaculaceae bacterium | reverse complement strand
ATAAGAGGTTGTTTAATAATACCTGCAAAATTACTTATAATCCACTGGATTGAAAAATATTGACCGATGTTTTCACATCCGATTCATAAAAATTCGCTAACTTTGCAATCAAAGCATCATATGCCGATTCCCCTATCTCACAGTATATGGACACCAAGACACTCGAATTCGTAACCTACTGCATCAGCAAACTTGCAAGTCTGTTGAAAATGCCGCAACTCGAAGTCTACCGCAGGCTCGTCGAGTCCGGCATTCTTTACGGCTACATCGTGCCGTCCTATGACGTACTCCACACTTTCGGCTCTCACTACCTGATGGACGACCTGACTTCCTATATGCGGGAGAAAGGAGTGTTGCCGGAGAAATAGATGCCGATCAAACTCTCGGACTGCTCAAATATGAGAAACCGAATATCCAGTACTGCATACGTTCACAGGAAATGCTCGACAAATGTCTTACACATATCGAAAGCAAGCAGCTATGACGGAGGAGACTAAGACCATATTCCGAGGCGACAGAAGTGCAAATATCATTATGGCGATATGTGAGCTTTACGGCGTGTCGCTCGAAAAAGCTACCGACATTTTCTATAAATCCGAAACTTCCGAACTGATAGACGACGGTGTGGCCGACCTGCACTGCCGCAGCCCGAGGTATCTTGCGCAATGCGTCTGGGATGAGTACCTCGAATCTAACAGCGAACGTCAGGCCTGACGGGCTTTCGGGATGAACGTTTGCCCACTTTTGCGGCTGCGGCAAGACAAAATGTTTGTTAAAGGGCGAGGAACTCGTGAAATTTTGGTTAACTTTGCCGAATCATTACAAGCATCCGATGAAAAATACTCACCGCCTCATAGCTCTTCTGCTTCTGCTCCTGTCCTTGCCGGCAGTGGCCCAGTTCCGTTATTCGCCTGTCGTGGGCGTGAATGTCAACAATCTCAAGTTCAAACAGGACCTTGTGAACGTCGGGCACAGTGTCGGCTTTCAGGCCGGGCGGGCCGGCGAGCTGATGTTCCCGGGCATAGGCGTCGGCATCGACTTCGGACTGCTCTACCC
>JAIDUY010000463.1 GCA_029059965.1 Muribaculaceae bacterium | reverse complement strand
TACTCGCCATGGGTGTCGCGGATTCCGCAGCCGTTGCGGTCGGCGGCGGGGTCGGAGGCCAGGATGATGGCGGCGCCCACTTCCTTGCCCTTGGCGATAGCCATTGCCATAGCGGAGGCGTTCTCGGGGTTGGGGGAGTCGACGGTGGGGAAGTCACCGCTGGGGATGTCCTGTTCGGGCACGTGGATGATGTTGGTGAAGCCGTAGTTCTTCAGCGAATCGGGAACAAGCTTCACGCCGGTGCCGTGGATAGGAGTGTAGACAATCTTGAGGTCGGCATGGCGCTTGATGACCTCGGGGTCGAGCGACAGGGTTTTGACAGCTGCCAGGAAGTCCTGGTCCATCTTGTCGCCGATGATTTCGATTCGGCTCTTGTCGCCGTTGAACTTGATGTCCTTGACGCTCTTGATGCGGTTGACGTGGTCGATGATGTTGACGTCGTGGGGGTTGATAATCTGGGCGCCGTCGCTCCAGTAAGCTTTGTAGCCGTTGTATTCCTTGGGGTTGTGCGATGCGGTGATGTTGACGCCGCTCTGGCAGCCTAGGTGACGGATAGCGAAGCTGAGCTCGGGAGTGGGACGGAAGTTTTCGAACAGATATACCTTGATGCCGTTGGCCGAGAAGATTTCGGCGACGATTTCGGCGAACTTGCGGCTGTTGTTGCGGACGTCGTGACCTACGACGACGCTGATTTCGGGCAGGTCGGCGAAAGCTTCGTGCAGATAGTTGGCAAGACCCTGGGTGGCTGCGCCTACAGTGTAGATGTTCATGCGGTTGGAGCCAGCGCCCATGATGCCGCGCAGACCGCCGGTGCCGAATTCGAGGTCTTTGTAGAACGATTCGATGAGTTCGGTTTTGTCGTCGGCCTCAAGCATGCGCTTTACTTCGGCCTGAGTCTCTGCGTCGTAGCCGTCGGTGAGCCACATTTTGGCTTTGGCGGTCACTTCGGCGAGTAATTCCTTGTTTTCCATATGTCAGGGTTAGTTATGTGTTTTTTTAGTTTGTTTGTTTCGTTATACTCGAATTGATTCACAAAGATATGACTTTGCTATCAGATACACAAATTTTCGGTCGTCCAAGTTTAGACCCCGTTCCCCAATATTTGTTAACGCCGGGGTCGCATATCTCTGAGTGATTTTTGTCTTGTGATGAAGGAGCGTAGCCGTAGCTACGTGACTGAAGAACAA
>JAIDUY010000462.1 GCA_029059965.1 Muribaculaceae bacterium | reverse complement strand
CCTCGCGGCAGACACCGTTGCCTCGGACTATGCGCTTCCCGCTATCGGGGCGCGCTCGGGACTTTCACCCGTTAGATTATGCCCATGTCGGGCGAACAAAAACGGCGCACCCCGGCCGCTGGGCGGTCCGGGGTGCGTGTGGATGTCAGAGGGGAGGCGCTTATCTGCGCGGACCTCGCGCTCCGTCGTCAAGGCTGCGGTGACGGCGGTGACGGCGCATGAGCTGCTGGTTGAAGCGTCGCTCAGCGCTCTTGAGGCGCAGAATCTGCCGAGGGGTAAGGTCTTCGCGGAAGAGTTCGAGATAGCGGTTCTCTATTTCGGCCTCTTTCTGCTTCTGATTGAAGATGGAGGAGATGGCTGCGTCGATTTCCACGTCGGTGGCGTCGGCGTTGGATTCGACCTGCCCCTCGAGCTCGCGTGTCTCGGCGTTGAGCTGCATTATCTCGTCTTCCATGGCGTCGTAGTGCTCGAAGAACGAGCGCTGACGGTCGCGGGGGATGTCGAGGTCGCGGGCGAGGAAATCATGTTTGTAGTTTCTTATTTCGTTGATATATCGCTCGCGGTCGTATTCGGGCGCGGACTGCTGCGCTGTCATGCTCAGCGGTGTCAGAAAGACAGCGGCGAGGAATAGCGTCATAAGGACGAAACTGCGATGTTTCATATTGGTGGTCGTTGATTCAGGTTAGAGCATACTGTCGGGGAGAACGAATCCGTCGGACGGCGATGACTCGCCGGTTTCCATCCCGATGCTGTTTTCGATATCGTCCATGTCGAGTCCGTCGGACATCATCTGGTCGGCTATTTCGTAGCTGGACAAGTCGTCGTAGATATAGTCGAACATGAAGTCGTCATCGCTGAGGGCCTCGGCGAGCACGGGGTTGTCGTCGATGGGCTTGAGCTCGCGTCCTCCGCCCATCATGGCGAACATCTGGAGCATGAGCCATATGCCGGCGAACATGGCTGCCAGATATACGTAGGGCCGTACTCGTGTCCACAGCGTTTTGGGAGCTGCCGCGGCGACGGCCTCGGGCGCTTCCGCTTCGGCGCGGTAAGGCAGCGATTCGGCCATTTTTCTGGCAAAGTCTTCGAAATAGCCGGCGGGCACGTGCATGCCGGCCGAGGGTCTTGCCAGACCTTGGCGCCGCGCGCGTTCGAGGATGCTTTCGTTTTCTGCCATATCTTTGTGTATTTGTATATTGTTTTAGACTGCCTGCGGCTGCGTTGGTTTAAACGAGGCGGGCGAAATACTGTTCGATTTTTTTTGTGGCGGCGTGGAAGGAAGCTTTAAGAGCTCCTACGGATGTACCGAGTATGTTGGATATGTCCTCGTACTTCATGTCGTCGAAGTACTTCATGTTGAACACAAGTCTCTGTTTTTCGGGGAGGGTGTCGACGGCTCGGCGCAGGTTGGCCGCAAGCTCGTCTCCGTCGAAGTCGCTGTCGGCGATGGCGTCGGCGCCTGCGTCATCAAGGCTGACGGTGCCGCGCCTTTTCTCGCGCTCGAGGAATGTCAGGCTTTCGTTGATGGCTATCTTGTGCAGCCATGTCGACAGCCTCGCTTCGCCCCGGAAGTTCTCTATGTTGCTCCAGGCCTTGAGGAAGGTGTTCTGGAGCAGGTCGTTGGCGTCGTCGTGGCTTGGCACCATACGCCGTATCTGCCAGTATAGAGGTTCCGTGTACTCGGCAATCAGCTCGCCGAAGGCTTCGCGCACCGTCTCCGGATTGCGGAGGCGGCTTTCGAGGTCCGGAATGTCGGTCTGCTGTCTGGCCATTGTGTGGAATGGTTCTGTCGGTTGTGATCGGTTTATGTCCTTTAGACTCTCCGGAGGGCCGGAGGTTTAACGGGGTAGTGTTATTTTTCCGCCGGGTCCTTCCCCCAGCGGTCGATGTAGCGCTGTCGCATGGCTTCTTCGGAGCTGTTGGAGCAGGGATGCCAGAAGCGTTTGCCCGCTATGGCGTCGGGGCGGAACTGCTGGCGGACAAAGTTGCCGGGATAGTCGTGGGCGTATTTGTAGTCGTGGCCGTAGCCCATTTCTTTCATCAGCGATGTCGGGGCATTGCGAAGATGCAGCGGCACGGGCAGGTCGCCGCTGGCGCGCACTTCGGCAAGGGCGGCGTCGATGGCCATGTATGCCGAGTTGCTTTTGGCGCTGTTGGCAAGGTAGATGGCACATTCGGCAAGGGGTATGCGTCCTTCGGGCATGCCTATCTTGCGGATGACCTCGTAGGTCGTCTCGGCTATCAGCAGGGCGTTGGGGTTTGCCAGGCCGATGTCCTCGCAGGCGAGGATGGACAGGCGGCGCGCTATGAATTCGGGGTCTTCGCCTCCGGCTATCATGCGGGCGAGCCAGTAGACTGCCGCATCCGGGTCGCTTCCGCGTATGCTTTTGATG
>JAIDUY010000461.1 GCA_029059965.1 Muribaculaceae bacterium | reverse complement strand
CGTCCCTCCGACGGTAAGCTCGTGTGGAGCTACGACTCGCTGTTCAACTACTGTCAGGCCGCTCCCGCCATCGACGGCGATGACCTCGTCTTCGGTGCCTGGGACACCAATCTGCGCTGTCTCGACCTCGGAACGGGTCGCCTCAAATGGGTGTGGAACAACGGCAAGAGCGCCAATATGCTCGGCCCGGGCAACGTTGTGCCCGTCATCAGCGGCGAGCGTGTCTACATTGTCGCTCCCGACCGCTACATGACCGCCATCGACCGCGCCACAGGCCGCACGCTATGGCGCGACAACTCCCACCGCTACCGCGAGAGCCTCGGCCGCAGCGAGGACGGAAGCCGCGTCTATGCCAAGACCATGGACGGCGAGCTGGTGGCCGTCGACGCCACCGTGCCCGAATTCCGCGAGCTCTGGACCATCGACATGGGGCTGGGCTATGAGCACGCGCCGTGCATCGTGGCCGAGCACGACGGCATCGTCTACGCCGGTTCGCGCCGCGGCATCGTCACGATGATAGACCCGGCCACGAAGACCGTCCTTGCCTCGCTGCCCCTGGGCGTGAGCGAAATCAACGGCATCGACATCGACCCCACCACGGGCGATGTCTACGCCTCGCTTATCGAGGGCACTGTCTTTCGCATATCCCGCCGCTAAGGCATCGGCATAAAAAACAGCGTGGCTGCCATTGCGGCGGCCACGCTGTTTTTTATGTCAATGTTTTTTCGGCTCTTATTCCACGTACAGCACGAGTCCCTTGAGGTATTCACCTTCGGGGTGATAGATGTTGACGGGATGGTCGGCGGGCTGGGTGAGCTGGTGGAGGATGCGCACGCGTCGTCCGGTTGACGCTGCCGCGCTGAACACCGCCAGACGGAACTGCTCGCGGCTTACGGCCTGCGAACACGAGAATGTGAACAGGATGCCGCCGGGTGCGATTTTGGCGAAAGCGCGGGCGTTGAGGCGACGGTAGCCCTGGAGGGCGTTGCGCAGGGCGCTGCGGTGCTTGGCAAAGGCGGGCGGGTCGAGCAGGATGAGGTCGTAAGCACCGTCTTCCATTGCGTCGAGGAACTTGAAGGCGTCCTCGGCATGGCTCGTGTGGGGCGCTCCCTCGGGGAAGTTGAGGGCGACGTTGGCGTCGGTGAGCGAGATGGCCTTGGCCGAGGAGTCGACGCTGGCCACGCTCTGTGCGCCGCCGGCGAGGGCGTAGACCGAGAAGCCGCCGGTGTAGCAGAACATATTCAGCACGCGGCGTCCGCGGCTGTAGCGCCGCAGAAGTTCGCGGTTGTCGCGCTGGTCGACAAAGAAGCCGGTCTTCTGACCGCGCAGCCAGTCGACGTGGAATGTCAGTCCGTTCTCAAGTGCTGTGTCGCCGTCGTAGGAACCGATGATGTAGTCATTCTGCGGGTCGAGGTGAGCCTTGTAGGGCAGGGTAGTTTCCGACTTGTAGTAGACATTGCGTATGCCGGCCTCGGGGAGCGCCACAAGCGCGCGGGCAATGATGTTGCGGGCGAAGTGCATACCGGGTGAGTGGGCCTGGACAACGGCCGTGTGGCCATAGACGTCGACCACGAGTCCGGGCAGAAAGTCGCCTTCGCCATGGACGAGGCGGAATGCCGTCGTGGCTTCGGAGGGCAGGCCGAGGGCGCGGCGCATGCGGAACGCATCGGCTATGCGCGAGGCATAGAAAGCCTCGTCTATGGTCTCGTCGGCGTCGAACGACAGCATACGCACGGCAATGCTGCCTATCTGGAAGTGACCCGTGCCTATGATGCGGCCGTCGGAGGCCGCCACTGTGACGAGGTCGCCTTCGTCGATTCCGTCGCCGTCCTGAGGCATCCTGACGAGCGCGCCGGAGAATACCCAGGGATGGAAGCGGTCGAGCGATTCTTCTTTGCCGCGGCGCAGCCGCAGTACGGGAAGTCCGGCCTTGCCGGTTTCTATGTCGTTTTTCATCGTTCGGTTACTTTATGAAGTAGCGGTAAATGTCATTGCCGTTGGCATATACGAGCAGAAGCAGCAGGAAGAAGAAGCCGCAGGTATTGGCGATTTCGAGGAAGCGGTCGGAGGGCTTGCGGCGGGTTACGATTTCAACCAGCAGGAAGAGGATATAGC
>JAIDUY010000460.1 GCA_029059965.1 Muribaculaceae bacterium | reverse complement strand
CGGGGCGCGCCCGCACCTGCCCCGGCTGTTACACGCCGCCGGCGTAAAGCCCATCATCCTCGCCCAGGACATCATGTTCATCCCTGTGACCCTTTCCGGTTTCAGCGGAGGCGACAACGGCTTCGTGCGTGCCTTCACCGACATCAACAGCTTCTGGTACAACATCGTATTCTTCATCCTCATCGTAGCGTTCACCTACTTCTACACCGCAATCACAGTACGTCCCACCCAGATGGCCGAGGACATGAAGCGCAACAACGGCTTCATCCCCGGTGTCAAGCCCGGCAAGAAGACCGCCGACTACCTGGATGCAATCATGAGCCGCATCACACTTCCCGGCTCCATCTTCCTCGGTATCGTGGCCATTCTTCCCGCACTTGCACGCTTCCTGGGCATCAACCAGAACTTCGCACAGTTCTTCGGCGGAACATCGCTGCTGATTATGGTGGGTGTCGTTCTCGACACTCTTCAGCAGGTGGAAAGCCATCTTATGATGCACCACTACGACGGCCTGATGAAAGAAGGCAAAATCAAAGGCCGTACCACAGGTCAGGCTTATTGATAAAACTGCAAGCGAACCGATCATTGAAGACAATCTATAAATGATTTATCTCAAAACACCGGAAGAAATCGAAATCATGCGTGCCGCGACACGCCTGGTGTCGCAGACATTGGGCGAGGTGGCGCGGTGGATCGAACCCGGAGTGACCACACGCAAGCTCGACACCATTGCCCGTGAATTTATCACGGACAATGGTGGCAAGCCTGCCTGCCTCGGTTACGGCGGATTCCCCGGTACGCTTTGCATCGAAGTCAACGAGACCGTAGTGCACGGTTTTCCCTCGGACTACGTCCTGCGTGACGGCGATATCGTCGGCATCGACACCGTTGTCGAGAAAGACGGTTTCATGGGCGATTCCTGCTACACTTTTGCAGTTGGAACCATCAGCGATGAGAAGCTGGCCCTGTGCCGCACCACACGCGAGTCGCTCTATGTCGGCATCGACGCAGCCAAGTCCGGTGCCCGCATCGGCGATGTCGCCAATGCCATCCAGACCTATTGCGAGCGTCGCGGCTACAGCGTCGTGCGCGAGATGTGCGGACACGGCATCGGACGGAAAATGCACGAGGATCCCGAGGTCCCCAATTACGGACGCCGCGGCATTGGCGCCAGAATCACCGAAGGAATGTGCTTCTGCATCGAGCCCATGATCAACATGGGCAGCCGCAACATCGTTATCGGGCAGGACGGCTGGACATGCCGCACCCGCGACCGCAAGCCCTCGGCACACTACGAACACACCCTCGCGGTAGTCAACGGCAACACCGAAATCATGACTACCTTCGATTATATTCACGAAGCAATCACAGATAAGTTTATTTAGCCCAGATGGCAAAACAGTCAGCAATAGAACAGGACGGAACTATCGTCGAAGCTCTCTCGAACGCAATGTTCCGCGTAGAACTCGAAAACGGACACGAAATCACCGCACATATCTCCGGCAAGATGAGAATGCATTACATCAAGATTCTTCCCGGCGACAAGGTGCGAGTCGAGATGTCTCCCTACGATCTGTCGAAAGGCCGCATTGCATTCCGCTACAAATAAGATACTACAAACTAAAAGATATGAAAGTACGAGCTTCAGTTAAAAAACGCACTCCGGACAGCAAAATCGTCCGTCGCAAAGGACGTCTCTACGTCATCAACAAAAAGAACCCTAAGTACAAACAGCGTCAAGGATAATATACTATGGCAGTACGCATCGTGGGAGTTGACCTCCCCCAGAACAAAAGAGGTGAAATCGCCTTGACTTATATCTACGGTATCGGCCGCAGCGCTGCGAAGACCATCCTCAGCAAAGCCGGCATCGACGTAAACATCAAGGTCAAGGACTGGACCGACGACCAGGCAGCTAAAGTTCGCGAAGTCATCGGCAGCGACTACAAAGTCGAAGGCGATCTCCGCAGCGAAATCCAGCTCAACATCAAGCGTCTGATGGATATCGGCTGCTACCGCGGCATCCGTCACCGTAACGGCCTTCCCGTCCGCGGCCATAGCACCAAGAACAACGCCCGCACACGCAAGGGC
>JAIDUY010000046.1 GCA_029059965.1 Muribaculaceae bacterium | reverse complement strand
GGCGGCGATGTAGCTGCCGAAGTCGCGGAGTGTGTCGGCGAGCTCGGCGTTGGGCTCGAAGCAGAGGGTGATGTGGGCGGTGATCTCGTAGCCTCGTCTCTTGCGGATGTTCTGGATGCGGGTGACGAGTTCGCGTGCCAGACCTTCGGCAGCGAGTTCGGGGGTGACTTCGATGTCGAGGGCCACGGTGAGGGCGCCTTCGTTGGCGACGAGCCAGCCGGGGATGTCCTCGGAGATAATTCTGACGTCGGCGAGCTCCACGCGGGTGACGGTGCCGTCGATTTCGATGTCGGTGTATCCGTCACGCTCGAGTGCGGCGATTGCCTCGCGGTCCATGCCCTTGATGAGAGCGGCTGCGGTCTTCATCTGCTTGCCGAACTTCGGGCCGAGGCGCTTGAAGTCGGGGTCGACGCGCTTGACGAACACTTCGTTGTCGGCGGCCACCACCTGCAGATCCTTGATGTTGACCTCGGTGCGGACGATGGGGGCGATGGCCTCGATGTCGGCTGCGGCTTCATTGCTGCCTGCGGGAACGAGCATCTTGGCAAGGGGCTGGCGCACCTTGATGTTGGCCTTTTTGCGCAGGCCGAGCACGAGCGAAGTCAGGCGCTGGGCCAGACTCATGCGCTTTTCGAGCTGAGCGTCGATGAGGCTGCTGTCGGCCACGGGGAAGTCGGCAAGGTGTGCGCTGCTTGCACCTGTGAGGTCGCGGTAGAGGCGGTCGCAGAAGAAGGGTGCTACGGGTGCTGCAAGGAGCGAGAGGGTGGTCAGGCAGGTGTGGAGTGTCTGATATGCGGCGAGTTTGTCGGTGTCCATGCCGCCGCCCCAGAAGCGCTTGCGGTTGAGGCGGACGTACCAGTTGGAGAGGTCGTCGATGACGAAGTCCTGGATTGCGCGTACGGCGCGTGTGGGCTCATAGTCCTCGTAGGCCTCGGTCACTTCCTTGACCAGCGTGTTAAGGAGCGAGAGCACCCAGCGGTCGATTTCGGGACGCGATGCCACGGGCACGGCGGGTTCTTCGCCGGTGAAGCCGTCGACGTTGGCATACATGGCGAAGAAGTTATATGTGTTGCTCAGGGTGGCGAAGAACTTGCGTGAGGTCTCGGCCACGCCTTCGGGGTCGTACTTGAGGTTGTCCCAGGGCGAGGATGTCGAAATCATGTACCAGCGCACGGGGTCGGAACCGAACTTGTCGATGGTGGTGAAGGGGTCGACGGCGTTGCCCTTACGCTTGCTCATCTTCTCGCCGTTCTTGTCGAGCACGAGGCCGTTGGAAACCACAGCCTTGAATGCGGGCGAGTCGAACACCATCGTGCCGATGGCGTGGAGCGTGAAGAACCAGCCGCGGGTCTGGTCGACGCCTTCGGCGATGAAGTCGGCGGGGAAGAGCTTGCCCTCGTCGAAGGCTTCCTTGTTCTCGAAGGGATAGTGAATCTGGGCGTAGGGCATGGAGCCGGAGTC
>JAIDUY010000459.1 GCA_029059965.1 Muribaculaceae bacterium | reverse complement strand
GCGTTGGCCAGATATGCCAGGCGGTAGTTCATCAGGGTGTCGCTCTTGGTCTTTTCGTCCATGGCGTTCCATTCGGCTGCGGTGAATGCGAGCTCCTTGGTGCCGGCGGCATTGATGCCTTCGGTACCCGATTTCCCGAAGCATGCCACCAGCTCCTCTATCGGACGGGCCTTCTGAGCCGAGCGGTCGTACCACGATTGGAACATCTTGAGGAAGGCCCACTGGGTCCAGCGGTAGAACTCGGGGTCGCAGGTGCGGATGCTGCGGCTCCAGTCGAAGCTGAAGCCTATTTTATTGAGCTGCTCGCAATAGCGGGCAATGTTCTGACGGGTGGTCACCTCGGGGTGCTGTCCGGTCTGGATGGCGTACTGCTCGGCGGGGAGGCCGTAGGCGTCGAATCCCATGGGATGGAGCACATTGAAGCCGTTGAGGCGTTTGTAGCGTGCGTATATGTCGCTGGCGATGTAGCCGAGGGGATGTCCTACGTGGAGGCCAGCTCCCGAGGGATAGGGGAACATGTCGAGGACGTAGTACTTGGGGCGGGATTTGTCGATGTCGACACGGTAGATGTCGGCGTCCTTCCAGAATTCGTGGACGCGGGCTTCGATTTCTTTATGATTGTATTCCATTGCGGGATTGGTTTTTCGTGTTTATGAAAGTTCGAGCATGCGCTCTATGGGGCGGAGAGCTTTGTGTGCGAGCTCGGGGTCGACCTTGATTTCGCCCGATTCGTTCTCAAGGCAGTCGCGCAGTTTGGCGAGGGTGTTGAGCTTCATGTAGGCGCAGTCGTTGCAGCCGCAGGTGCTGTCGACCGGAGGCGCGGGGATGAATTTCTTGTCGGGAGCGCCTTTGCGCATCTGATGCAGGATTCCGCTTTCGGTGGCCACGATGAACTCGGTGGCCGGCGATGCGAGCGCGTAGTCGAGCAGAGCGGCCGTGGAGCCGATTTTATCGGCCATGAGCCTTACGGGGCGCGGGCACTCGGGGTGGACGAGTACGGGGGCGTCGGGGTGCTCGGCCTTGAGGCGGGCTATGCCTTCGGCCGAGAAACGTTCGTGCACATGGCAGGCGCCGTTCCACAGCAGCATGTCTCGGCCTGTTTCGGCGGCGATGTAGCTTCCGAGGTTTCGGTCGGGGCCGAAGATAATCTTAGTGTCCTCGGGCAG
>JAIDUY010000458.1 GCA_029059965.1 Muribaculaceae bacterium | reverse complement strand
GGCTGATAGAGCTTGAACTTGATTTTAGCGATCAGGAAGTTGAATTCGTTCCCCGCAGTCCGCTCACGGTCCTTGCTGGGGAAATCGAGGCTGAAATCAACAGGCTTTACCGAAGTTTTGCAACTGGAGCCGCAGTCAAAGACGGTTTTCCCGTGGCCATCATCGGTCCTGTGAACGCGGGCAAGTCGAGGCTTCTCAATGCAATCCTTGATGAAGATAGGGCGATTGTGAGCGATATTCCGGGCACGACGCGCGACGTCGTCGAAGACCGTTGTGAGGTAGGGGATTACACTATCAGATTCCTTGATACTGCAGGTATCCGCCACACCGAAGACCCAATTGAGCGGATTGGCATAGGACGAAGTCACAAGGCAGCGGCTGAAGCGGCTGTGGTTCTATACCTTGTCGATGCGACTTGCCCGGAACCGTCGGAAACCGTCACCGAAAATCTCGAAGGAGTCGACAAGTCAAGAGTCATCCTGATAGTCAATAAATCAGATTTGGTCGACGCCGAAGCAGTAGCACAAACGTTTGAGCTGTTGGGATATAAGGCTTTAGCTGCATCTGCCGCAACGGGCGAAGGTGTAGACAGAATTTTGAAAGAAGTCGAACAGGTAATTTCCGGCCAAATGAGCAGTACAGATGAAGACGACGTACTCATCACGGCCGCCCGCCATGCCGACGCGCTCCGACTCGCCGGCGAAGCCATCCGCGAAGTCCTTGCCACCCTTGGCGACCCCTACATTCCGACCGACCTCGTAGCTCACCACCTGCGTCAGACCATCCACCACCTCTCCTCCATCACCGGCGCCATCACCACCCCCCAAATCCTCAACAACATCTTCACCTCCTTCTGCATCGGCAAATGACCTATTGGTGACAACTGGTGCCATTTGGTGTAAAACATTGAAAAGTCGCTCGTTATCGGGCGGCTTTTTTCGTGTCCATACTGCAATATAGCCGCTTTTCACCCCTTTTTACCTGTGTCTTTGTACCCGATTTGTATCATGTCGGTCAACACTGTCAATGCGTGCTGCAAGGTCGTGGATGATGTTTACGTAGGTTTACGTCAGTTTACGCCCATGAACACTTTTGGCGAAATAAAAGGAGA
>JAIDUY010000457.1 GCA_029059965.1 Muribaculaceae bacterium | reverse complement strand
CATCTTCTACTTCTTCACCTTCTCGCCCGACGGACGACGAGAACCGGGCGGCGACCTCCGCAAGGCCATCGAACGCGACTTCGGCTCGTTCGAGAAGTTCAAACAGGCTTTCGTCGACGCAGGCGTCGGTCTGTTCGGCTCTGGCTGGGTATGGCTTTCCCGCGACAATGACGGCAAGCTCCTCATCACCCAGGGCCCGAACGCAGCCAACCCCATCACTGCGGGTCTCACTCCCCTGCTGACCTTCGACGTATGGGAACACGCATACTATCTCGACTACCAGAACCGCCGAGCCGATGCACTCAACCAGCTGTGGGACATCGTCGATTGGGAAGTGGTCGAAAGCAGATACTGATGCCGCAAGCTGACATAAAGCACATAAAGCACTTTAAATAATAGCATAATGTGATGAATGGAAAGGGAGGTACTCGTGAGAGCACCTCTTTTTCTGCGTTTACGCCTTGCCCGTAACGCAAAAAAATACTATCTTTGCATCACCATAAAACACATTCAAACCTTCCTTTACCTCATATCCATGAAAAAGTCATTGTTCGCCGCCCTTGCCGTCGCTGTGTCGATACCTGCGGTGCAGGCCCAGCAGGCGCTGTGGGGCGCACCGCAGTCGAACTCGCCCGAAGTGCATCCCGACAATACCGTCACATTCCGTCTCCTCGCCCCCGAGGCCAACAGCGTGGGGCTGACAGGCGATTTCCTCGACGCCCCCTTCAAGACAATGGAACGCGACTCGGCCGGCATATGGTCGTACACGACGCCCGCACCGCTGGCTCCCGAGCTCTACTCGTACTCATTCTTCATCGACGGCGCCAAGATAACCGACCCCTCCAACGTCTATCAGCTGCGCGACATCGCCACCCTGTCGAGCATATTCATCATCCCCGGCGGACAGGCCGACTTCTACCGCGTCTCGGACGTGCCCCACGGCACAGTCTCCAAGACATGGTACCACTCCGACAGCCTCGCCATGGACCGACGTTTCACCGTCTACACTCCCGCCGGATACGAGCACAATCCCGGCCGACGTTATCCGGTGCTCTACCTGCTCCACGGCATGGGCGGCGATGAGAACGCATGGAGCGAGCTGGGACGCGCATCTGTAATCTTCGACAACATGATTGCCTCGGGTCAGGCCGAGCCGATGATTGTGGTCATGCCCAACGGCAACGCCGCCCTGCCCTCCGCTCCCGGCGAATCGGCTTCGGGACTCACCGTCCCCACCACCATGCTGCCGCGCACCAAGGACGGCGGCTTCGAGGCGCACTTCCCCGAACTCGTGGCTTATGTCGACTCCACCTACCGCACCATCCCCGAAAAGAACTCCCGCGCCATCGCAGGCCTTAGCATGGGCGGCTTCCACAGCCTCAACATATCGCGCCAGTATCCCGACCGCTTCGGTTATGTCGGCCTGTTCTCGGCTGCCATCAAGATGCCTTTCGGCAACGACTCCTATATCTACAGCAATCCCGAGGAAAAACTCGCAGCACAGTTCGCCGACGCCCCGTCCCTATACTGGATTGCCATCGGCAAAGACGATTTCCTCTACAACGACAACACCGCCTTCCGCGAATACCTCGACTCCAAGGGCTATCCCTACGAATACCGCGAGTCCGACGGCGGCCACATCTGGAAGAACTGGCGTATCTATCTGACAGAATTTTTGCCCCGAATCTTCAAAGATTGAAAGTTTTTCGTATTTTTGCAGGCTCAAACCTCTCCGGCCTGCAAAAATGGAATTTCTGCAACGACTACACAATATACTCATATACGACCCCGCCCAGCCTCTGCTGTTCAATACGGGTCTGTTCCTCTTCCTGTTCATAGCATTTCTGGCGGTATATCATGCCGTCAAGGCTCACCGCAAGCTCAAGATGCTTGTGGTGATTGCTTTTTCGCTCTACTTCTACTACAAGTCCAGCGCCGACTGCGTGTTCATCCTCGTGGGCGTGTGTCTGTCGGACTATCTGCTCGGGCGCTGGCGCGGGCAGGCCCGGGGCG
>JAIDUY010000456.1 GCA_029059965.1 Muribaculaceae bacterium | reverse complement strand
ACCTAAAGGCATACGACGAAATCCGCACCCTCTTCGCCTCGCAGCAGGCCGCAAAGCAGATGGACCTCACTCCGGCCTACTTCTCGTTCAACACCGAAGGCGGACGCTGCGAAGCCTGCAAAGGCGAAGGCGTCATCACTGTCGAGATGCAGTTCCTTGCCGACGTAACAATGGTCTGCGAGGAGTGCCACGGCAAACGCTTCAAGCGCGACATCCTCGAAGTCACCTACCGCGGCCGCAACATCGCCGACATCCTCGACATGACCGTCGAGGAAGCCATCGAATTCTTCGGCCAAAGCGACGGAGCCACCGAGCGCCGCATCGTCCGCCGCCTTGAGCCGCTGGCCGAGGTCGGCCTCGGCTACATAAAGCTCGGCCAGAGCAGCTCCACCCTCTCCGGCGGCGAGAACCAGCGCGTCAAGCTCGCCTACTTCCTTGCCCAGGACCACGCCGCACCCACCGTATTCATCTTCGACGAACCCACCACGGGCCTCCATTTCCACGACATCAAGCTGCTGCTGCACGCCTTCGACCGCCTCATCGCCATGGGACACACCATAATAGTGGTCGAACACAACCTCGACATGGTCAAGTGCGCCGACTGGATAATCGACATGGGACCCGAAGGCGGCGAAGCCGGCGGACAGCTCGTCGCCGCGGGCACTCCCGAGCAGATTGCGGCCGAGCCGGCGTCGGTCACCGGACGCTACCTTGCGCCAAAATTGTCCGTTTGACGATTTTTTCGTAATTTTGCACCCCGAAAGAGTCATAACTATGAAAATACTCATTACCGGAAGTCAAGGTCAGCTCGGACGCGAACTCGCCGACGCCCTCACACGCGCCGGACGCACCGACTTCGTCTGCGCCGGCATCGACACCCTCGACATCACCGATCAGAAAGCCGTCGAAGCATTCCTGCGTGCCGGTGCGTTCACACACGTCGTAAACTGCGCCGCATTCACAGCCGTCGACCGCGCCGAAGAGCTCAAAGCCGAGTGTGCCGCCATCAACATCGCCGGGGTCGAGAACAGCGCACGCCTCGCCGACGAACTCGACCTCAGAATCGTCCACATCTCCACCGACTATATCTTCGACGGCACCGCCTGCCGCC
>JAIDUY010000455.1 GCA_029059965.1 Muribaculaceae bacterium | reverse complement strand
CCCTTTGTCTCGTGGGGTGGGCGTGTTGTATACGAGACCTATCCCTATCCCGTTGCCGGCATGGAATTTGCCGACGACGACTCCTACCGCCGCTACGGCAACGGCATGAGCCGCGACGACTGGCGCCGCCACAACGTCGACCTCCTAATCGAGGACCTGAACCGTCGCATCCACGCTGCCAAGCCCTGGGTGCGCTTCGGCGTAAGTCCCTTCGGCATATGGCGCAACAAGGCCTCCGACCCGCGCGGCAGCGAGACAAACGGACTGCAGAACTATGACGCCCTCTATGCCGACGTGCTCCTTTGGGAAGAACGCGGCTGGATTGACTATGTACTGCCGCAGCTCTACTGGGAACTCGACCACCGCGCCGCCTCCACACGCGTTCTGCTCGACTGGTGGAACAACAATTCCGGTGTCAACCGTCACCTCTACATCGGCCAGGACGTCAACAAGTGCATGAGCAAGGGCGAACTCGGACAGAAAGTGGCCATCACCCGCGCCGACAGCAATATCAAGGGCAACTGCTGGTGGCCGGGCTACTCGGTGACCCGCAATTACATGGGCGTGGCCGACTCGCTCGCACCCACTCCTCAGAAGCACATAGCGCTGGTGCCCGCCAATCCCTGGCATTCGGCCAACCGCCCCGCGCCCGGCAGCAATCTGCGTATCGGCGAAGGCGGCCTCATCAGCTGGGAGGCTCCCGCAGCCGAAGGAACTGCCGACGACGCCAACCGCTTCGTGGTGTACCGCTTCGACCGTCTTGATGCCATCGACACCGAAAACGCCGAGGCCATCGTGGCGGTGACTCCGACCTGCGAATACCGTGCCGAGCGTCCCGGCGTCTACGTCATCACGTCTCTGTCGCGCGTCAATAACGAATCCGAGCCCTCCAATCCGGCCCTCATCTGACAATGACCCCACGCCCCGACACCCCGCTCATCTCGGTGATAGTGCCCGCACATAACTGCGGGCGCTATCTCGAGGAGTGTGTCGGGAGCATCCGGAATCAAACATACCAAAACTGGGAGCTTATTATTGTCGACGATTCCTCGACTGACGGGACAGCTGAAATTGCAGAAAGTCTCGCAACCAACGACAGTCGAATCACAACTTTTCACATCAAGGTACACGATGTTTC
>JAIDUY010000454.1 GCA_029059965.1 Muribaculaceae bacterium | reverse complement strand
CTCCCTCACTGCGCGAACACATCTGCACGACGCTTGACCGCCCCAGCGTTAACAAATATTGGGGAACCGGCTCTAAGGCCTGACTATGCTGAGGTATGTATCGGGGACGGCGGGGTGCGGTCCGGAATATACTATGCGCCACCCGGCTGCGGGCGGCAATGCTATTTTTGTTGCGGGAGTGTCGGGACGGAGTGCCTTGTAGGCCGCTTCCTTGAGAGTCCAGGCACGCAGGATGAGGGCGGGAGTATTGTAGATTTTCTGTTCTTCGGCGCTGAGGAAACGTCCGGCTATGCGAATAAGCTGGGTGCGTTGCTGCTCGATGTCTATGCCGACTTCGTGCGACGCGACCGCCAGGGCGGCATGGTGCCGCGAATGGCTCACTGATATGTATATTCCCTCCTTATTAATATAAGGTGAGCCGTCGGGCCGATGGGAGATTTCGGCTCCGGGGCCGAAAGCGGCTTCGGCCAGCGCCGCCACCGCACGTCGTTCAGCACTGCGCGGGCTGTCGGTATCGGCACGGTCGATGGCTGTGGTGTAGAGTGTTACGCTGTCGAACAGGCGGCGGTCGATGTTCATTCGGAGAGGGTGTCGAGCAATGTGCGGATGTCGGATGTGAGTTCGCGTATGGCGGGAGCCACGGAGTCGGCCGGTTCGACGGGTCCTGTCATGGCCACAGCTCCGGAGACGAGCCGTCCCGACGGGCTTACGGCAATGAACTGCAGTGGAACGGGTGCCGGGTCCGATGTCACGGTGAGGCGGCAGTGGAATCCGGCACTGTTGACGAACTGCTCGGTGTCGGCCCTGCGACCGGCAAGGTTCAGGTCTGTGCGCTCGAGGCGGTTGTCTATGGCCTCGCGCATGGCCTCGGGACTGTCGGGCTTCACCACCGATACATGGATTGCGGCAGCATAGCGCGGATAGACGATGTCGGTCCATCCGTCGCGCGGACTGCTTGCACGTGCCTCGGCATCGACGCCGAAACTCACGCCTGCGGCCGAGAGCGTCACCGTGGAGTCGGAGTAGGCCTCGACGCGGGGGTATGCTCTGGGCAGAGGCACCGGGTCGGGCGTGCGCGAGCACGAAAGCAGCGAAAGCAGCGCCATGGCCGCCGCTACGATGACAGTCGCCGCCGAAGTCCTCATTGTGCTGTCTGTGTGTCGGGCATCACCTTGACCCTCACCTCGGCGATGCGGTGGTCGACGATGTCGAGCACCAGGAAGCGGCAGCGGCCGTAGACGAGAGGCTCCTTGTTCGAGGGGAAGTCGCCCTTGATGGCCAGCAACATACCTGCGAGGGTCTCGACATCCTCGGCGACGGGAGCGTAGTCCTCGGGGTCGAGGTCGGTGATGCGGAAGAAGTCGGTCAGGGGTATGCGTCCCTCGAAGACATATGTATCGTCGCGCAGACGCTTGAACGACTGCTCGGGCTCGTCGTACTCGTCGTCGATATCTCCGACTATCTCCTCGAGGACATCCTCGAGGGTGACGATGCCCTGCGTTCCGCCGAATTCGTCGACCACGACGGCCATGTGTATCTTGAGACGACGGAAGTCTTCGAGCAGGTCGTCGATCATGCGCGATTCGGGCACATAGTATGCC
>JAIDUY010000453.1 GCA_029059965.1 Muribaculaceae bacterium | reverse complement strand
AGTTCTTGGCTGCGTTGATACCGCCCTGTGCTGCGATGGAGTGTGCGCGGCGGGGGCTGTCCTGGATGCAGAAGTTGTAGACGTTGAAGCCCATCTCGCCGAGGGTCGAGGCGGCGGAGGCGCCGGCCAGACCGGTACCTACGACGATGATGTCGAGGTTACGCTTGTTGGCGGGGTTCACCAGGTGCTGGTGGGCTTTGTAGTTGGTCCATTTCTCAGCGATGGGACCTTCGGGGATTTTGGAGTCGATCTGGTACTCCGGCAGCTTGGACGATTCGATGTCGGCGAAGTCCTGCATGATGGGACTGGAGTCGATCATGCCCTCCAGGTTATATTTCTGTGCCATATCTCTGAGTACGGATTAGTTGTTGGTTTCTGTTTCGGGTTCGGCCTCGGCAGCTTCGTCGAGAATTGCGTTAAGGTCGATTTCTTCAGCGGCGGGAGTCTGAAGTCTTTCTTTGAGCATATTCACAATCTGGATTGCGGTTCCCAGATAAGTGTCATTGGCAGCGGCGGGGATTGCCTGAGCTGCGTTGGCCACGGGCTCAAGCTTCTCGAGGATAGCTGCGCCGTTTGTACGGATGTATGCTTCGGCGGGAGCGGGGTTGCCGTACATGGCCTGCTGCTGCAGGGGCTGCCAAGCTTCCATAAACTCGGTGACGGGCTCGACGGCTTTCTCGGAAAGGCCTTCGATGTACTGCTCCTGAAGGGTGCTGTCGGTGGTGTAGAAGTTCTCGTTGGCCTTAATGGTGAAGACAACGGCCTGGGCGATGAACAGAAGAACTACGATGCTGGTCCACCAGCAGCTGATTTTCTTCAGACGTTCAATCCAGATGTTGCTGTCCCAGCCGATGGTGTGGAACATGCTCCAGAAACCGTGGTTCATGTGGAACCAGAGGGCTACGAAGCCGATGATGTAAACCACGGGGGTCCACCACTGCGAGAAGGCCATCTGGATGAAGAGGGTACCGTACTGGGGGTCGGCGGGCACGCCGTTCACCACGGGGAAGGCGGTCAGCTCGTGGCTGATAAGCTCCTGGAGCTGCATCTTGGCCCAGAACTGAATCATGTGTACGGCGAGGAAGGCGAGTACGACGATGCCGAGAACGAGCATGTTCTTCGACGACCACTCTACCTGCGGAGGACGGCTGTTGACTGCATAGCGGTCGTTGCCGCGGGCCTTGCGGTTCTGGATGGTGAGCCACAGGGCGTAGATGATGTGGAGGATGAACAGTGCGGCCAGGCCCATGGATGCCACGAGGGCATACCAGTTAGCGCCAAGGAACTGGCAGATAGCATTGTATGCTTCAGGCCAGAAGATGGCTACCGAGTTCATCAGGCAGTGAAAGGTTACGAATAGGACGAGGCAGACGCCGGTTACGGCCATCACGAACTTACGTCCTATAGATGAGCTTATTAACCACATAAAATGATGAAGTTTTTGATTGATGTATGAATTGTTTGTGTTTTTGTCGCAGGATTATGGTCGGGGTATAGTTTTCCCTTTCATTGCGCAAATTTAGCGATTATCGCCCGACTTCCCAACAAATTGTTGAAAAAATTCTTTATTGACCCGTCGATACCCTTAGAGCCGGTTCCCCAATATTTGTTAACGCTGGGGCGGTCAAGCGTCGTGCAGATGTGTTCGCGCAGTGAGGGA